>SEDG01000447.1 GCA_004295885.1 Pedobacter sp.
TTTGGTTATCCCGCTTGTCGTCAAAGACATAGTTTAGAGCTTCTTCGCAAGTTCAGAATCACAAAAAACGAAAAAAGCCCTTACTTTTCAGCAAGGGCTACTCAATTATGTAAAATCTTATTACAGCTCCTTCTTACATTTATATCACAGTTCCATTGGGTATGGTCACTCCTTTTTTAATCACCACGATTCCATCTTTTACCACGTATAAACCATAGTCTCCTTCTGCTAAATGCGAGCCGCCATTAATGCGCACATCATTTCCGATTCTGCAGTTTTTATCTACAATTGCATTGTTAATGTAGCACCTATCACCTATTCCTAATAAGGGATGACCAGCTTGTGTTTCCTCTTGAATGTCTTTTAAAGTTTGGTAGTGATCGCTTCCCATGATATAAGAATTTGCAATTGTAGTACCTCTTCCTATTCTTGAACGAATACCTAAAACAGCTCTTTCTACCCTACTTGCCTGAATAATACAGCCTTCGGCGATAATTGTTCTTTCCAAGGTTGTGCCAGATATTTTAGATGGAGGTAACATCCTTGCCCTCGTAAAAATGGTATGTGCACTATCAAACATATTAAACAAGGGCAACTCATCAGTTAAGCCTAAATTAGCCTCAAAAAATGAAGAAATATTACCAATATCCGTCCAATAACCTTCATATTGATAACTCAAAACGTGGTTATTTAGTAATGCTCGGGGAATAATCTCCTTTCCAAAATCTTTTTCCTCAGGGTTTTCATTTAACATTTTAATGAGCAGATCTCTATTAAAAATATAAATACCCATTGAAGCTAAGTAATTTCTACCCACACCTTTCATTTCCTCACTCGTTTCAGAAGTCCAATCTGGCAACAAATCTGCCTTTGGTTTCTCTATAAATGAGGTGATAAAACTTTCCTCATCTGTTTTAAGGATACCAAAATCTGTTGCATCTTTTGCATTAACAGGAATGGTTGCAATAGAAATTTCCGCACCTTTATCTACGTGAGCTTTCAGCATCGCCTTAAAATCCATTTGATATAATTGGTCTCCCGAAAGAATCAAAATGTAATCAAATTCATGGTTGGTGATGTGGTGCATACATTGCCTAACAGCATCTGCAGTCCCTTGAAACCAAGTTGGATTATCCGGTGTTTGTTCTGCCGCCAAAATATCTACAAATGCCTTAGAAAAATGACTAAAGTGATATGTGTTTTTTATATGTTTGTTAAGCGAAGCTGAATTAAATTGCGTTAAAACGAACATACGGTGGATGCCGGAGTTCATACAATTAGAAATAGGAATATCAACCAAACGGTATTTGCCACCTATTGGCACTGCAGGTTTAGAGCGGGTTTGAGTGAGCGGAGATAATCTTGATCCTTGGCCGCCACCAAGAATAACACCCAATACGTTTTCGGTCATATATATATAGTTTTACATTTGGTATAAATCAATGTACTGTTGTGCCGCTCTATCCCAAGAGTGATCCAAAGTCATTATAAACTTACGAATTTCCTTTACCTTTTTTTGGTCTAGATACAAGTCATAAGCTCGGCCCATGGCGTGTCCAACATCCCAAACACTGGTTTGATCATGGCAAATTCCAAAACCTCCATCTCCGATATCAGTTACCGTGTCTTTTAATCCGCCTATGCGCCTTACAATTGGGATTGTACCATAACGCAGCGCATACATTTGGTTAAGACCACAAGGTTCTACCCTCGATGGCATTAAAAGAAAATCTGCGCCAGCATAAATTTGATGTGATAGTGCTTCATTATAACCAATGTAAGCGTTATACTTACCTGCGTGATAATGAGTTATTTCATTTAACCTGTCTTCAACAGCCGGGTCGCCAGAGCCTAGTACCAAAATATTTATTTGTCCTTCACTTTGTTCTAGTGCATTCCAAAAAATATCTGGTAATAAATCAGCTCCTTTTTCTCCTACCAATCTGCCGATAAATGTATATAAAGGTTTGGTTTTATCTAGGTTAAAGACATCACATAAAGCATCTTTGTTCGCTTTCTTTCCACTTTCGACAGTTCTATTGGCAAACGCCTTAGTCAACATTGGGTCTTTCTGAGGATTCCAAACTTCATTATCTATTCCGTTTAAGATGCCAAAAGACTTTCCTCGCTCTTGAGCAAGAAGATTTTCTAAGCCATTGGCTTTATAACTAATTTCATCTAGATAACTCGGTGAAACTGTTGTTACTCTCCAAGCACATTTAATAGCGGAAGCCAAAGGATTAATGGAGTTGCTCCAATCTAATTTACTCGAATTACGCAAATCATATGCTGGTAGATAATGTAACTTATCCCACCCAAACTGACCTTGATATTGTGCATTATGAATTGTTAAAACTGTAGGGATGTAACTCAAATGGCTATAATCATTACAATTACCCATCATAAAAGGTATTAATCCCGTATGGTGATCATGGCAATGAATAACATTTGGTTTATGCTCCCATTGGGCAATCCAATCTAGACTTGCAATTTGAAAAGCCATGAAACGTTCTACATC
>SEDG01000049.1 GCA_004295885.1 Pedobacter sp.
GAATCAAAGATCATTTATTCAATTATTCAGAAAGAGCCAAAACGTGCCGATGTTTATTGGTTGGTTCACGTTGATGTAATGGATGAGCCATATACAATGGATTATAAGGTAGAATTCTTAATTCCTGGCAAGTTAATTAGGATAGATTTTAAACTTGGGTTTAGGATTGAGCAAAGGGTAAATCTGCTTTATCGTAAAGTGGTTGAAGAGTTGGTTAAAAACGGAGAAGTTGACATTACAAGTCAATATACTTCGTTGAATAAACATAAAATTACTGGCGATTTCCGCTTCGTATTGCTAGAAAAGCATTTATCTAAATTTACAAATTTAAGCTTATATGAACGCAGTATCATGGATTATTACTTCGTTCTAAAACGCCTAAGTTTATCAGAAGTAACCAGTTTTGGGTTAGACTCAAGTTATGTGGAAGTAGAAAAAGTTCCTTTGATTTTTGTTACCCCAGATGATATTGAGTTAAATAGATTAGCAGTTTAATCAATTGATTTTACAGCCGCAGATTCGCAGATTACTTATAGTGTGAATCTGCGGCAATTTTAATTTCTAAGGTTTCTATCAAAATTTGTTGGGCTGTGAACCTAAAGATTTTGTTTCATAGTTGAAGATTAATCAATTAATCTGCGAATCTGCGGCAAAATAATCTGTGGTTGTTAACCAGCAAACTTATCGCCAAATGGTAATTTCTTTAATAAGTAAATAGTCAATCCAGAGATAATTAAACAAATAACTGTGGTTAATGGAATGCCAAACATCACCCCGAATACAGCTCCATTTATTCCAAATCTGCTCATATAGTACAGTACTAAAATGTGGACAAAGTAAATCCCAAAGCTATGTTTGTTAATAAATTTTCTAATTGCTTTTAACTGTGGGTTTACCAGATAAGAATGTTTAAAGAATAGAAATAAACCGATCGCTGCAATTACAACATTTGGCGA
The DNA here is from genome assembly GCA_004295885.1 of Pedobacter sp. GTDB lineage: Bacteria > Bacteroidota > Bacteroidia > Sphingobacteriales > Sphingobacteriaceae > Pedobacter. Next base: position 957 of record SEDG01000049.1, read on the forward strand.
GAAGTAGGTGTATAGATCTATTGTAAAACGATCATTATACTTCGATAAAAAATAGGTGCCGAAAACGGTGAGTAGTACGCCGGTTAAAAAGATTAGAAAGGAGATGATTCTGATATGTTTTACCTTTTCAAAGTTTCTAATTGATAAATAATAACCTAAAACAATGTAGCCGACAAATCCTGAGAAATACTTTAAGTTAAAATCTGGAATGTATTTTGAGAATAGCGGATTAGCTATAATAATGGTAATAACCCAAAGAACGAGAAAATACAAAATCTCCTTTTCAGTTGCTTTTCTTATCCATTTTGATAAAATCGGTATGAATAAATAAATTCCGATTATCATATAGATGTACCAAAAATGATAAGTTGTTTTATACGCAATTTTAGTAGAACCGATATTTATCATCTCCCAAAACGGAAGCTTAAATCCATTTTTCAAGGTGCCTAAAACGTGAATGAGATAAATCGATATCCAAAATAGAAATGGAAAAATAATACGAGTAACTCGTTTCTTCAGATAGTCGTTAAGTTGATAATCCTTTGGCAAAAGCAATGCGCCAGTAATCATTACAAAAATCGGAACGCAAAACCTCACCAAGCTATCATAAACATTTGCTGTCCACCAGTTAAAATCTGATATTCTCTCGAATTTGTATAGAAATGGTGCAGCAACATGAAGAAATATCACACTGATGGTTGCTACGACCCTCAAATTATCTAACCAAGTAGTGTCTTCCCGCTGTTGCAAATCGCTCATTCTGGGCAAAGGTAGGGATTAAGCACATAGGCACATAGAAAAATTAGTAAGTCCGGTAAATTGTTTCTTTTATTGGTTAGTTGATGATTTCTCCTTTGTTATTCGCTAATTTCTCACGGAATTTTTCAAGCTCTTCAGGTGTTTGTCTAGCCCATTCGGTTACTTCTCCAATAATCTTTAATGGCTCCTGTGAGCGATAGGAACGACTGGGATTGCCTGGGAATTTTTTATCGGTGAGATTTGGGTCGTTCTCAAAACTTCCCGTGGGCTCTACAATATATACACGTTCACGCCCGTCGCCTTTTGCTAATGCAGCCGCTAATCCTGCTCCATTAAGCAGAGCAGTGAAATAAATGTGATTCATTTTTATTTCAGATTGGTAATTAGAATTGCCACCTGCGGTTAGCAAATCGTTGCCCTTTAGATCTGCCCTTGTGCCATGGTAAAACGGTCCTTTATCTGAGGGGTTTTCCTTAAAGTTTGTTCCTATTTCATTATTTTTTTTAGCATTCTCAAAGTCTCCTAGCTTCTCATAACATTTAGCAATATTAAAATACAAAGAAGGGAATGCACTTTTAACAGAGTCATCATTTGTTTTTAATGCAAACTGTAAAGCAATTTCGAGCCACTTCAATTTGTCAGAAATGTCTTGTTGACAACGAGCAACATAATGAGCTGCAAGGAACTTTTCAGATTTGTTTGTTGCTTCATCCCAGCTTTGTAGAAATAGTTTAAGCGCTTCTCCTTGTTTGCCTTTTTCTTCCATCTCCATCCCTTGAAGACAAAGTTTTATGACAGGATTGAATGGTGAGAATTCCATTTTCTAGTTGTTTTATGTAATGAATATTTTAATTGTTGTCCTATCGGTCGGTGAGACACCGATATGCGATTCTTTCCCTTATCGCTATTTGGCCCAATCCTTAAAAATAAATCGTAGCGCATCGAAATAAGCCACAATTGGTTCTGTCATGTGTGTTTCGGTTGGATAGTGTTTGTAGACATGATCTAGTCCCTTTAACTGTTTGTTAGCTATTGTAGAGTCCAGCTTTAATAAACCTTTATGAAAGAACGAATTATTTCCACCTTCATTTCCGTTGCTGTAAAAAAACTTTTTGTTTAATGCTGAACCCTTTTTAAGTTTTTTATTAGTCAATTTTAAAAGATAGTCATTGTCCCACCAAACGGATGGGCTTATTGCAATATAGGCATTAAACATATCTGGATGCGTTAACAGACAATTGAGAGCTGAAATCCCACCAAAAGAATGCCCTGCAAAAATTTTATAGGGCTCTGTTTTATAATTTTTGTCGATCATCGGAATTAATTCTGTTTCAATGAATCTTAAAAAATTGTCATTTCCGCCACTAAATTTATACGAGCCACTATCTGGTTTGCCCATATAGTTGGTTATGCTTTTTGTTGGGGTAAGGTCTCTTGTTCGGTTTGTATTTGGGATGCCAACCACTATCATCTTAGGCATTGCTAAAACGTCTGGGCGACTAAGATAATCGACATATTGAGTAAGAAGTTCAAAATGATTGTCAGCGTCCATTAAATACAATACGGGAAATCGCTTGTTTAAATCAGATGAGTCTACTTTGGGAAAATGAACATAAACCTTGCGATCTTCATTTAAAACACTAGAATGAATCGTCACTACCTCGCTTGATGAATATTTATAAGGCTCGGTATGCTGGGAGCGTGCTTGGAAAGCAATTAATAAAAAAAGAATAGTAAGTCGTAGACCAGCACACATAAGCAATTTGATATTTATGAAACTAAATAGCTTGACTAGACTTAGACATCATCATCTTCTTTTTCATATCCTTCATAGTAATAAGATTGTTCTATTCCTTTGAAAATAATTTCTCTATTATTTATCTCATCAGTCAGATGAGCAGAAAGCAAGGTTCTTAATTCCAAATCGTTAATAGGACTCCGCTCCATTGCCTGCAAGTAAAATATTTTATCAACAAACTGCCAGTTTACCAATTTTTTCAAGTTCGCCTTTAAGATCATATCTAACCAAATACGCATCGTTCTACCATTACCTTCCATAAAAGGGTGGGCAATATTCATTTCTACATACTTGGCAATAATTTCTTCAAATGTGTTTTCGGGCATTAATTCTACTTTTGCTAAAATCTCGTTTAAATACAAAGCTGTAGCAAATCGGAAACCGCCTTTCGAAATATTCTTTGTGCGTATTTTTCCTGCAAAATCATAAAGTCCATCAAATAGATATTTATGTATTTGTTGTAATCCTTTAGTTGAGCCACTTTTTATGTTGTCTATGTCTCCACTCTCAAACAAACGAAAAGCATTCTTTAAACTTATTTTGTCAACATTTTTCATAATAAATTTAAATTTTGTCTTTGTTAATTCTCCGCCAACTCTTTCCCTAACTTACTGTGTTTATAGCCATAGGCGAAGTAAACCACTAAACCGATAACCAACCAAATTCCAAAACCAATCCAGTTAGAAATGCCTAACTCACACATCATGTATAAACAGCTTAGTAAGCCTAAAACAGGTATAAGCGACAAGTTTTTCGTTACACAGTAATAACAAATAACTAGACAAATAATCAAGAAAATCCACATCGGGATTTTGTGCTTAAACAGCGACCACCCAGCTTCAAATTTCTTATCCGTTTCAATTGAAGATTTATTCATAAAGTCTTCGTATTGTGCAGGTGTTAAGTTCGTTAAATAGGCCTCAGCATCAATTTGTTTTCCTTGTAAAATAACTGGGCTTGCACTTATTTCACTTTTAACAGTCGCAATTTCTTGGTCTGATAAAGATTTAATGAATGTTGTTGGCTCAATTATCTTAGTCTTATTAGTGATGAAATCTGTCGTCTCAGTTTTAAATTTCACAAAACAAACTACAATAACAGCAATAAATATTAGAGGTATAATAAACTTAGAATTAATATAAGGAATTTTAAATTTCCCTCTTTGTACACCTGGTCTATTCTGTAAAACCAATACTCCAGCACAAACCAATACAAAGGCAAACAAGGTACCTATAGAACATAAATCGGTAACAATGGTTAGGTTCATGAATAATGACGGAACCGCAACCACAAAACCCACTACAATAGTAGCAAATGAAGGTGTTTTATATTTAGGGTGAATTTTAGAGAATTTTTTTGGCAATAAACCATCACGGCTCATACTCATCCAAATACGCGGTTGCCCCATTTGAAATACTAATAATACGCTTGCCATAGCAAAAACTGCACTCACAGCTATAATACCACTCATCAATTTCAAATCAATCGCATCAAAAACAAATGCTAATGGATCGCCAACTGCTAAAGTATCGGATTTTACTATCCCAGTTAAAACTAACGAAATGGCAACATATAAAATGGTACAAATGATAATTGCCCACATCATTCCTCTCGGTAAATCTCGTTGTGGATTTTTACATTCTTCTGCAGTAGTAGAAATGGCATCGAAACCGATGTACGCAAAAAATACTGCCGAAACTCCTTTTAATATACCAGACACGCCATTAGGTGCAAATGGGCTCCAGTTTTTTGTATCTACATAAAATGCGCCAACTGCAATAACTAACAAAACAACGGAAAGTTTAACTACAACCATTGCATTACTGGCGTTTCTCGATTCTTTCATTCCACGATAAACCAACCAAGTAATGAAAATGATGATGCCTAATGCAGGCAAATCAGCCACTAAATGAAAACCTCCAATGGTAGGAGCAGACACCCACGCATTGTTAGCGATGCGAGTTGCATCATCCAAATTAGCCATACTTTTTCCAGCGTTTAACAAAGCATCCGCATGTGCGTGACCATTAAAAGCGGTTAAATAATCCATTGTGGCCCAATCTGGGATATTTATGCCATCTATACCTAATGCTGGTATTCGAATGGAGGACAGTAATCCTGTAAAGTAATCGGACCAAGAAATAGCCACCGTAATGTTTCCAATGCCGTATTCCATTATTAAAGACCAACCTATAATCCAAGCAACTAATTCTCCGAATGCCACATAAGAATAGGTATAGGCACTTCCTGAAACTGGTACCATCGATGCAAATTCTGCGTAAGCAAAGGCAGCAAAACTACAGGCAATAGCAGTAAAAATGAAAAGGAAAATTACTGCCGGACCACCATCGGCACTTGCTTTACCGATAGTGCTAAAGATACCCGCCCCAATAATTGCGGCAATACCAAATGCCGTTAAATCTCTTACACCTAAAGTTTTATGAAGGGAATCACCATGGTCGCCATAACCTTTTGCTGCATCTTCTAAAATCTTTGAAATTGATTTCTTTCTAAATAGTTTATCGAACATATAATGGTTTTGTGTTGCCTTTCATCTTTTTCAAGGATTTGAGCAGTCTTTGTTTAGTTTATCCAAACTTAAAAAAATATCGTTTAAAAACCGCTAATGCGCATATAAAATTATCAACGTTTAAGGCAATAGCGATTTATTTAAAATTAAAGTTAGGGCAACGAGCAGGATAGGCTAATGATGCCTTACTCTTTGGCCGTATCTTATCCCAGTTTTAGTCATATTCAGTCCGCAACAAATGCAGAACTAATCCGCGTCTAGTCCGCTTTCAATGCGGACTAGACGCGGACTTGATGCGGACTAGATGCGGACTGGCTAAGAAGGAAACAGGAATGAAAATACAATAACAACTAGCGGAAGATGCACTAGGAATACTGTGTCTTATACTAGATTACCCTTACAAAAAGCGGATAGTTGAGCGGTTAAATACTTACAATTATAAAAACATACACGGATATATCCGATTTTATAATGCCCAAGCTGTGATAGCTTCTTGAAATAAAACCCCACAAAAAAAGTCGTAGAGAATTCCTACGACTTTTTTTAATCTGATATATATACCTAATACCTCACTTCCCTCAATCTTGTCTACCCTAATTTATTTAACTCATCCTTAACAAAATTGGCGAGTTGCCTTACATAATCAGCGCTGAAATCAAATTTAATTCCAGCTGTTTCATAAATCTCGTTCATGGGTTTGGTGTAACCTAAAGCTAACGCAGCTAAATATTGTTCTAAAGCTTTCTCTGGGTTTTCTTTGTAATTTTTCCAAACTGCAATAGCGCCTAATTGAGCAATCGCATATTCGATGTAGTAAAAAGGAACTTCAAACAAGTGTAATTGTTTTTGCCAAAGGTTGCCAAATTGTTGCTCAAAATCTGTCCAATCTGCAAAGCCTGCCCCAAATAGAGTATAAATTTGTTTAAAAGCAGTTTCTCTGTCGGCAGCATTGTGGTTTGGATTGGTATAAATCCAATGTTGAAACTGGTCTATGACTGCAACCCAAGGTAAGGTTTTCAAAACATCAGCCAATTGTTCTTTTTTAGCACGAACTAAATCTTCCTCATTGTCAAAATATACATCCCAATTATCCATCGAAATTAATTCCATACTCATAGAAGCTAACTCAGCCACTTCAGATGGACAATGTTTAAAGTCGTTAAGCTCTAAATTAGCAGTTAGAAAAGTATGTATGGCGTGACCGCCCTCATGTACCATAGTTGTCAAATCCCTTAGCGAGTTAGCCGAGTTCATGAAGATAAAAGGAGCGCCAGTTTCTGCTAGCGGATAATTGTAACCACCTGGAGCTTTGCCCATTCTGCTTTCTACATCAAAAAGGCCATTAGCCTTCATGATGCTTAGTTTCTCACCTAAAGATGGGTTAATAGCCGCAAAACAGCTAATGCTTTTATCTATTAATTCTTGGCCGTTATTAAAAGGCTTTAACATTGGCTTGCCAGTAGTGCTCACCTCCATGTCCCAAGGTCGCAATGCGGTTAAACCCAAAGCAACTTGTCTTTTTTCAGCTTGCTCTTTTAAAACTGGAACAACTTCCTTTTCTATCGCAACTGCAAAATCATAACAATCTTTAACATCATAATCAAAACGTCCTAAAGCTTGAAACATGTAGTCGCGGTAATTCTCAAAGCCTGCATTTAAAGCAACTTTATGTCGCATTGCGATTAATTCATCAAACAAGACATTTAGTTCATCTTTATCTGCTAACCTGCGTTGCTGAATCGTTTCCCAAGCATTTTGTCTAACACTACGGTCAGTGTCTTTTAAAAAATTGGCAGCTTGTTCTAATGTATATTCTTGCTCGTTAATTTTTACGCTCATGGCGCCAGTAATACTTTGGTATTTTTGCTGGGCAACTTGTAATTGCGTAAATAACTCAATGTTTTCTTCGCGATATAATTCTAAAGATTTTTTAATGGCACGCAAATACACGAAATATTTATCGTGGTCTAGGTATCTCGGTTGCGAAATATTGAAAATCCTTAACCAAGTTTTCGTTTGCGGTATCGCAGCTCATTTTAATATATCGCCAAGCGAAATCTTCTTCAAGCGCTGCTTCTAACTCACTTTTATCCTTTAACCATTGCTCCAATTCTTCAACAGAGTTGATTTCCCTTTTCAATAATTCATCTAAAATAGGAGATAGATTTTCCCATTCCATTTTTAAATCTTGAGGAATGTATTTTCTTGGTTTTTTGTTTATAATTAAGTTGCTCATTTGGTTGTAATGTTGAATGTTGAAACGTTGTAAAGTTCGAGGATATTATCCTGCAAATCCTAAAATCATTTTAATCCTGACCGTAAAAAGGCATCAATTAAAAAGCAGAGTGCAAAAATAACTGATGCATAACCATTTGTGGTTGCAAAAGCTCTATCTACTTTGCTTATATCTGTTGGTTTTACCAGTAAATGCTGATAAATTAACATGGCACAGAAAAATGCAATGCCAATATAATAAACCCAACTAAATTCTGAAAAGAACAAAGGTAGGATCACACATAGAGCTGAGAAAATGTGTAAAACTACAGATAATCGCAGCGCATTTTTGATACCCAAGGCAGCAGGAATTGAATGTAATTTTTCTGCTCTGTCGAAACCTTCATCCTGTAAAGCATAAATAATATCGAAACCACTTACCCAAAATAGAACGGCAAAAGAGTAGAAGAGGGGTACAATGTTAAAAGCTCCTGTTACTGCAATATATGCTCCTATTGGTGCTAATGCTAAACCCAAACCTAGAACCAAATGGCACAATGCTGTAAAACGTTTGGTATAACTATAGAAAAGAACAACAAACAGAGCAATAGGAGAGAGGTATAAGCATAAAGTATTGATAAAGGCAGTGGCCACTACAAATAGCACACAGTTTATAATTACGAAAGTTAATGCTTCGGTTGCAGAAATTTTCCCTGCTGGAATATCACGTGTTACGGTGCGAGGGTTTTTGGCATCGATATTTCTGTCTAAATAACGATTAAAGGCCATTGCCGCATTTCTTGCGAAAACCATACACAAAATTACCAATGCCAATAAATACCAGTTAAATGGATTTGGAGTAGTGGTAACGCCTAAAAAAAAGCCGATTAAGGCAAAAGGCATCGCAAATATGGAGTGTGCAAATAATACGAGTGAAAAATACTTCTTCATGATTAGATGTGAGTATTGAGATATGAGAATTGAGACATAGTTAAGTAAATCTCTTATTTACCGTCAACTAATTTTAAATGTAAATTGTTAGCTGAAAACTGATTATTCTGTATTACTAGCTGAATAAAACTGAGGGTCTACTTCTGGTTTTACAAAGTCTTCATTTACTTCATGCACAAATTGTAAGAGTTTATCTCTTCCTTGTCCTTTCTCTGCCGAAGTCACAAAAAATGGAGGCACTTCCTCAAACCAACCTAACAAGGTTTTATTGAATTTAGCAACATTTTGGTCTGTTTTTGGTGCCGATTGTTTGTCGGCCTTTGTATAAACCAATGCAAAAGGAATTTGGCATTCGCCTAACCAAGAACAAAACTCTAAATCTATTTTTTGCGGTTCTAAACGGCTATCAATTAGCACAAAAACGCACTGTAGGTTTTCTCTTTTTGTTAAGTAGTTTCTAATGAATTTTTCCCATTTTTCTCTACTGCTTTTAGAAACTTTTGCATATCCATATCCAGGTAAATCTACAATGTACCACTTTTCGTTTATTAAAAAGTGATTAATCAACTGTGTTTTGCCTGGCCTTTGTGATGTTTTTGCTAAACCTTGTACGTTTACCAACATGTTAATAAGTGACGATTTACCAACGTTAGAACGCCCAATAAATGCATATTCTGGCAATTCTGGTAGGGGTAAAGCAGAAACTTTAGTGTTGCTTACAACAAATGTGGCAGATTTTATAATCATACAGCAAAGGTAAGAATAAGTTTGGAGTTGAGAGTTTGCTCAATAAGGTTAACTGTTTAATTGTTTTAACTGGTTAACTGATAAGATCCGGTAACTAATTTTGTTATTTATTTAACCTATTAAGTATTTCAATAATTAGCCTGCTGACCGAAAGCTTAGCAACATTGAACAATTTAGCAATTAAACAATTAACCAATTAACCATTTTCTCTATCTTTACCCCAACAATATGAATAAAGAAGTTACTCCCTACGCCGGCACAGAAACAAAAAAAGAACAGGTTGCTACTATGTTTAATAACATTTCTGGCACATACGATTTTCTAAATCACTTTTTGTCCTTAGGTATCGATATCATTTGGCGTCGCAAGGCGATAAGAGAATTGTTGGCCATACAACCTAGAATTATTTTAGATGTTGCAACAGGAACAGGGGATTTTGCTTTCGAGTCAATTGATATCCTTCATCCTGATAAGGTTATAGGGGTAGACATTTCTGAAGGAATGCTAGAAGTGGCTAAAAAGAAAATCAAGGACCGGAACCTTGGTCACGTTTTTTCTGTGCAATTAGGAGATTCTGAAGGACTTCATTTCGAAGACAATACTTTTGATGCGATAACTGTTGCTTTTGGTGTGAGGAATTACGAAAATCTAGAGAAGGGATTAGCGGATATGCTTCGCGTATTAAAACCAGAAGGAAAAATTGTCATCCTCGAGTTTTCTAAGCCAAGGCATTTTCCTGTAAAACAAGGCTATAACGTATATTTTAAATATGTAACTCCATTTTTCGGAAAGCTATTTTCTAAAGATAAAAGAGCTTATACTTATTTGCCAGAGTCTGTTGCCGCATTTCCAGATGGAGAAGACTTTGTTGGATTGATGGAGAAAATAGGCTATAAAAATACCAAACACAGACCTTTAACGTTTGGAATTAGTGCGATATACACAGGTATTAAATGAGAAAAAAGCTAACTCTCTTACTAATTATTACTTTATTCTCCTTTTCTATTGCCAAATCTCAAAATTGGGGTGGCGGTATAGATGGCGAAAGATTTAATTGGGGTTTTAGTTTTCAATACATTTCCTCTGAACTAAAAATTACTAAAAAGAGTGACTGGCGCCGACCTTATTACGATCAAGATTTAGGGGCTTACGTTACCGATACTTTAAAGTCTATCAGTTCTCCAACATCCGTTGGATTTGGGATTGGTTTTGTGGTTAATTCTAACATCCATAAAAATGTTGATGTAAGGTTTACGCCTACATTAGTATTCAACGACCGTTTGGTTGATTATGCCTATGTAGTTCCTGGAACCTTTAATGCTGGAAATCCAATTGTTCAAAAGAAGATTCAAGCGACAATGGTCGATTTTCCCGTAGGATTGAAGTTAAAATCAGACAGGTTGATGAACATAAGGGCTTATATGCTTGGAGGTTTAAAGTATTCGATAGATCTAGCATCAAGCAAAAAAACAAATGATGTAAATGCTGCTCCAGTTGATAAATTATTGAAAAACAAAAAGAGCTTTCTCTCTTATGAAGCAGGATTGGGTTTCGATATTTATTTCGAATGGTTTAAAATGTCTCCAGAAGTAAAAGTTTCTTATTCATTTAAAGACATTTTAAAGCATGAGCCTCAACCTTATGCTAATCCAATTGATAAGGCAAAACTTAGACATTTTACTTTCAGTTTATTTTTCGAGTAAGCCTAACATTCAAATTTTTATACCTTTGTTCATCAAATCATAATTAAACTTATGGCTAAAATCGCATTAATTACTGGTGCAAGTTCGGGTATTGGCGAAGCCTGTGCACATATTTTTGCTCAACAGGGCTATCATCTTATCCTTTTGGGAAGGAGAGAAAACCTGCTCGAGAAAATAGCTCATCACTTAACGGATAAGTATGCAATTGAGGTAAAGAAAATTCAGGCTGATGTGAGGGATAAGGAAAACATCAATTATGTTTTAGAAACCTTGCCTGCTGCCTGGAAAAATGTGGATGTATTAATTAACAATGCAGGTTTAAGTCAGGGTTTAGACCCAATAGACAAAGGGGATACTGATGATTGGGACGTGATGATTGATACAAACATTAAAGGTCTGCTTTACGTTTCTAGGGTGGTAACAGGTTGGATGGTTGCACAAAAGAAAGGTCACATTATAAACATTGGTTCTATCGCAGGAAAAGAAGTGTACGCAAATGGAAATGTTTACTGTGCTACCAAACACGCAGTTGATGCCTTAAACAAAGCAATGCGCATAGATCTTTTACCTCACGGGATAAAAGTAACTGGCATACACCCAGGTGCTGTAGAAACTGAATTTTCTATAGTGCGATTTAAAGGCGACGAAGGTAGAGCGAAAAAAGTTTACGATGGATTTGAGCCTTTGATTGCCCAAGATATAGCAGATGCAATTTGGTATGCTGTGAGTAGACCTGCTCACGTAAACATAAACGATATGCTAATTATGCCAACCGCACAGGCGAATGGTAATTTGATAAAAAGAGATTAGAAGGTTAACTGTTTAAATCGTAAAAATTGGTTAATCGTTCGTTTTCAGTTAAGCAATTAAAACAATTAACCAATTAAACAACAAGAATATGATATCAGCAACTATAGATCAAGAAATAAAACAAGCAATGTTAGCTAAGGATCAAGCTAAATTGAGAGGTTTAAGAGCAATTAAAGCAGCTTTTTTATTGGCAAAAACCGAAAAGGGACATGCTGAGGAATTAACTGAAGATGGTGAGATTAAAATTCTTCAGAAGTTGGTAAAACAAAGGAAAGAATCAGCTACCATTTATAAGGAACAAGGTAGAGAAGATTTATTTACTGTAGAGCAAGAAGAAATAGATGTAATAAGTCAGTTTTTGCCTCAACAGCTAGAAAGAGCAGATATTGAAAAAGTTATTGCCAGAATAGTTGCAGAAACTGGTGCTAAATCAGTAAAAGAGATGGGTAAAATAATGGGTCTTGCAAATAAAGAATTAGCAGGCAAGGCCGACGGAAAATTAATTGGTGAAATTGTAAAAACGCAATTGGGCTAACCGAATTGTAGCTTGTATTTGAGATATTTCTAAAAAATATTCATATTAATTAGCATAATTTAATTTTACTCTATTAACTTAGTAGCACATACCATACAGCATAATACTATATATGAAATACGAAGTAGTTGAAGAAGAGGGGTTTAAATACATAGAGGCAGGAACAGGAGAAACGCTGGTATTACTTCATGGCCTAATGGGCGAACTGAGCAATTGGGAGCCTGCCTTAGATCATTTTAAAGAAAACTACCGCGTATTGGTTCCTATTTTGCCGATTTATGATTTGCCTTTGCTTACTTTAGGCGTTAAGAGCTTATCTAAATATGTACACCGCTTTTTAAAATTTAAAAAATTAAATCAAGTGGTATTAATAGGTAATTCTTTAGGTGGTCATGTTGGATTGGTTTTTACAGCAGCACACCAAGAATTTGTTAAGGCTTTGGTTTTAACTGGTAGCTCTGGATTATATGAAAATGCTTTTGGAGGTTCATTTCCACGTAGAGAAAGTTATGATTATGTAAGAGAGAAAGTAGAATTTACATTTTATGACCCTGCAACCGCTACTAAAGAGTTGGTAGATGAAGTTTTCAAATCTGTAAACGACCGCTCAAGAGTAATTAGAATATTGGCATTAGCAAAATCGGCTATTCGTCATAACATGTCGAAAGAATTATCGAGAATTACAATTCCTGTGTCTTTAATTTGGGGCAGGCAAGATAAAATAACACCACCAGAAGTTGCTGTTGAATTTCACGAATTATTACCTAATTCTGAGTTAAACTGGGTTGATGAATGCGGACACGCACCTATGATGGAGAGACCAGAAATTTTTAATGCATTTTTGGACAAGTTTTTGAATAGGATTTTATTGAAATAATGATTGCTGCAGAACTCATATCAAACATAATTCCACCACTAAAAACTTCTGATACTGTTCAGAAAGCTTTGGAGAGGATGAGTGAGTTCAAACTTTACCATTTACCCATTGTTAACGAAAGTCAATTTTTAGGACTAGTTTCTGAAGATGAATTGATAGAGGTGCGTGATCAACAAACACCAATTGGAGGTTTATCTTTGTCAATAATTAATCCTTTCGTTTATGAAGAATCGCATATTTATGATGTGATAAGGTTGTTTAATCAGCTTCAATTATCATTGGTTCCTGTTTTAGACTCTAATAAAAACTATATCGGTGTTGTTTCCATTAACAATCTTTTAGAATACACCGCTAATACCTATGCAGTTAAAGAACCAGGCGGAATAGTAGTTTTATCAATTAGCAATAGAAATAATTCTTTGGCTCATATGGCACAGATTGTAGAAGCAGATAATGCCCAAATACTCTCTTCTTATGTGAGTTCTTTTCCAGATTCTACAAGACTAGAAGTTACCTTAAAAATAAATAAAACAGAGTTGTCTGGTATTATAGCTTCGTTTGAAAGGTATGATTACGAAGTAAAGGCTGTTTTTAACAATACGCAAAACGATGATGGTTCTACTGATAGATTTAATTCTTTCATGAACTATTTAAACGTATAATATCTGAATGAGAATAGCAATTTACGGTAGGGATTTTAACGATAGTGTTTTACCTTTTGTACAAGAAGTTTTTGATGCCTTAGCTGTTCATCAAACTGAAATTTCAGTTTACCTCAAATTTTACAATTTTATAAAAAATAAAGTTGTTCTTCCAGAAAATATCGTCACATTTTCAAGCCATAAAGAGCTAATTAACCAAACCGAAATCTTGTTAAGCTTGGGTGGTGATGGCACGTTACTGGATACGCTGTCGCTCGTAAGAGACTCTCAAATCCCCGTTATTGGCATAAATTTTGGCCGTCTAGGTTTCTTGGCCAGCATCAATAAAAACGAAATCAAAAATGCAATAACTGCATTGGTAAAAGGTGAATATTCATTAGATAAAAGAAGTATTTTAAATCTTGAGTCTCAAAATGATTTGTTTACTGATGAGAATTTTGCGCTAAATGATATAACAATTCACCGTAGAGATAATTCTGCGATGATGATTATTCATGCCTATATGAATGGGGAGTTTGTAAACTCTTACTGGGCAGACGGATTAATCATCGCCACGCCAACAGGTTCTACAGCCTATTCGTTAAGTTGCGGGGGACCAATCATTTTACCAAGTGCACAAAATTTTGTAATTACTCCTATTGCGCCACATAATTTAAATGTAAGACCCATCATTGTTCCAGATAGCGTGGAGTTGACTTTCGAAATTGAAGCGAGAAGCACTAAATTCTTGCTTTCATGCGACTCAAGAACCGAAACTGTTGATAGATCCGTTAAAATAACGATCAACAAAGCTAAATTTAACGTAAATCTGGTTAGATTAAACAATGAAAGTTATTTAACTACGTTAAGAAATAAATTACTTTGGGGTATAGATACTCGTAATTATTAAGATGGGGAAAACAAAAATCACCTTCCTATTTCTTTTTTCTTTATTCTCTGGTTATACTGTCTTGGCTCAACAAGTTGAGGTTGGGATTAATGCTGGAGGAGCTTCGTATCTAGGCGATTTAAATCAATATAATCCGATTAAGATTAGTGGAATATCTGCTGGTGCGTTTGCTAAGTTAAACTTTGATCCGCATTTTGGGCTAGGCTTGCACTATAATTATGGTAAAGTAAAGGCAACAGATTCGCATGCTAACAATGCGCAGTTCAGAGATAGAAACCTTAGCTTTTATACACCTTTAAATGAGGTTAGCTTACTGCTAGACTTTAATTTATTTGATTTATATTCTTACGGACCAAAAAGAAGATTTACGCCTTACATATTCGCGGGTATTGGTGCTGTGATATTTCAACCGAAAACAGAATACAAGGATGAGGAATATTTATTAAGACTTTATAATACAGAAGGACAAAGTGAATCATACAAGAGTTACACCATTACAATTCCTTATGGTGTGGGTGCTAGATATAAAATTAAAAACAATTGGACAATCTTTTCTCAAATAGGTTATCGATCGCCATTAACAGATTATATAGATGATGTTAGTGGTGTTTATCCAAAGGTAAATGCTTGGACAGGTACAAGTTCGGCCAATCCATCAATAAGTAAGGCCTTGTCTGACAGGTCTGGAGAGCAAACAGGCGTGTATTTGGGTGATCCAGGAACACAAAGAGGAGATTTTAGAAAAAGAGATAATTACATGTTTGTAGGTATTGGTATATCTTATACCTTTGTGAGCCAAAAATGTTTTACTTTTTAGGGCAACGAACACTTACAAATGAGTTTTAAAGAGCAAATAGATATCAATAAATTACCAGAGCATATCGCTATCATCATGGATGGTAACGGGCGATGGGCAAAAAATCAAGGTAAGTTTAGGATGTTTGGTCACGAAAGTGGCGTATTGTCTGTAAAAGACATAGTTGAAGGTTGCGTAGACATAGGTGTTAAATACCTAACTGTTTATGCCTTTTCTACCGAAAATTGGAACAGACCAATAGAAGAAGTTAATGCTTTAATGGAGCTTTTAATTTCTACCATTAACGAACAAGCAGAAACTCTAAATAAAAATAATGTAAGGTTAAATGCCATAGGCGATATTAAATCCTTACCTCAAAAGTGTATTGATGATTTAGCTAATGTGATGGAAGTTACAGGCAAAAACGATAGATGTACTTTAACCTTGGCATTAAGCTATAGTGCCAAATGGGAAATTTTAGAAGCTGCAAAAAAATTGGCTCAACAAGTAAAAGAAGAAAACATTAGTGTTGATCAAATTAACGAAGAAATCTTTGCAGCCCAACTAACTACAAAAAACATTCCTGATCCTGAGTTAATGATACGCACCAGTGGAGAGCACAGGGTGAGTAATTTCTTGCTTTGGCAGATGGCCTATACCGAATTATATTTCACCGAAACCTTATGGCCAGACTTTAGAAGAGAAGATCTTTTTGAGGCCATTGTAGATTACCAAAAACGCGAACGTCGCTTCGGAAAAATTAGTGAACAACTTAACTAATTTTACTTTTAACACTTTTTAACATGTGTTTAAATTAACTTAGCAACGTTTTTTAGATTGTAAATGAAAAGAATATACCAACTCATATTTTTGCTTTTGATTGGCTCGCCAGCAATTGCTCAGATCCGTAACCAGCCAGCACAAGCAACGCCAACTTTAAAAGTAAAAGGCCTAAACATAGATTACTTTAGTCCTAAAGAATATGTGATTGGCGGTACAACTTTAACTGGTGCACAATACCTAGATAAAGAAGTTATCATCAAGATATCTAAATTAATTCCAGGAGAAAGAGTAATCCTTCCAGGAGAGGTTACTTCAAATGCGATTAAAAACCTTTGGGCACAAGGTCTATTTGATGATGTTCAATTATTCGTAACCAAAATAAACTTAGATACTGTTTATTTTGATATCGAAGTTGTAGAACGACCACGCCTAAGTTCTTTTGAATTTATAGGTATCAGCAAATCTCAAAAAACAGACATAGGTGAGAAATTGGCAGATAAGGCTGGTAAAACAATCATAAACGATAACCTTTACAATACCACAAGATCTATTATCAATAAATACTTGTTGGATAAAGGTTATTTCTACACCACAATTGATTTTAAATCTAAACCAGATCCAAATCAAGAAAATAGTGTGGTTTTACAGGTTATCATAGACAAAGGCAAACGTGTAAAGGTTCACGAAATTAAATTTGCAGGTAACAAAGATTTTAGGTCTGCGAAGCTAAGAAAGTACCTTAAGAAAACTAAACAACAAGCTTTCTATAAAGTATTTGGTAGCGGTAAGTTCAACAAAGAAAAGTACGAAGAAGACAAGTTGAAGCTTATTGCAAAAATGCAAGAGAAAGGGTATAGAGATGCAACTATTTTAAAAGACAGCATCTATAAATACAATAACAAGTCGGTTGGTATTAAATTAGATATCTATGAAGGTCCTAAATATTATTTTGGGGATATTACGTGGATCGGTAATGCAAAATATACTACCGAATACTTAGAAAAAGTTTTCGGAATTGAGAAAGGAGAGATATTTAGCGAAGAAAAATTAGAGAAAAAATTGCGTGGCAGTGCCAATGGCGATGATGTTTCTAGTGTTTACTTAAATGATGGATATTTAACGTTTAATATAGATCCTGTACAAACTAAAATACACAAGGATACCGTAGACCTTGAAATGCGTATCTATGAAGGTCCGCAGTATACCAATAACAAAATCTCCGTTCAAGGAAATACGATTACTAATGATAGGGTTGTTTTAAGAGAGATTCGCACAAAACCAGGAGAGAAATTTTCTAAGGCAGCATTAGTACGTACCGTTCGTGAAATTGGTGCATTAGGTAATTTCGATGAGTCTAAGACTAATCCAGTGCCTAAGCCAAATGCTGATGGAACTGTAGATATTGTTTATCACGTAGAAGAGAAACCTTCAGATCAGATTGAACTTTCTGGTGGTTTTGGCGGTGGCCGTGTAATTGGAACTTTAGGTTTAACTTTTAATAACTTCTCTTTAAGAAATATTTTCAATGGAGAGGCTTATAAACCACTTCCAAAAGGTGATGGTCAGAAATTGAGCTTGCGTGGACAAACAAACGGTAAGTATTACCAATCATATAGTTTCTCATTCTCTGAGCCATGGTTTGGTGGTAAAAAACCAGTTAGTTTCGGATTAAGTGCATTTACTTCACTACAATCTAACGGTTTAAAAGAAGGTGAAACTCAGTTCCAGAAAATACGCTTAAATGGTGTTTCGGTTAGCTTAGGTAGAAAATTGAAATGGCCGGATAACTGGTTCTCTTTGGTACACTCGGTTAACTTAAATCAGTATATTTTAAATAACTACCCTGGATATTTATTTAGTACAGGAACGTCATATAACTTAAACTTAACGCAAGAAATTGCTCGTGATTCGAGAGATGGTAGCCAGATTTTCCCTACAGGTGGTTCTTATATCAAATTTACTATCCAAGCAACGCCTCCATATTCGTTGTTAAACGATATCAATTATAAAACAGCTTCTGACAAACAACGTTACAAATTTACAGAATATCATAAATGGAAATTTGAGGCTCAGTTTTTTGAAACTGTTGTTGGCAAGCTGGTGTTTAAAGGTCAGGCTCAATTTGGTTTCTTAGGTCA
>SEDG01000448.1 GCA_004295885.1 Pedobacter sp.
GGTATTGCAGAGATGAGCCAATTACCTCCAGAAGTTCGTGAACGTACAGATAATTTGGATGCGGTTGGTAATACAACTGCTGCTACAGGAAAAGGGTTCGCTATTGCCTCTGCAGCATTAACTTCATTGGCTTTATTTGCTGCATTTGTTGGTATTGCTGGTATTTCAGCTATTGACATTTACAAGGCTCCAGTTTTAGCTGGGTTATTTGTAGGCGGAATGATTCCATTTGTATTCTCTGCACTTTGTATTCAAGCGGTAGGTAAAGCAGCAATGGATATGGTACAGGAAGTTCGTCGCCAGTTCCGTGAAATTCCTGGGATCATGGAATATAAAGCGAAACCAGAATATGAAAAATGTGTAGCTATTTCTACTAAAGCCTCTATTCGTGAAATGATGTTACCTGGTGCAATTGCATTAATTACTCCGGTTATTGTTGGCTTCGTTTTCGGACCAGAAGTTTTGGGTGGTTTATTGGCAGGAGTTACAGTTTGTGGTGTTTTGATGGGAATCTTCCAATCAAATGCTGGTGGAGCTTGGGATAATGCTAAAAAATCATTCGAAAAAGGAGTAGAAATTAATGGCGAAATGTATTACAAAAAATCAGAGCCACATAAAGCTTCCGTAACAGGTGATACTGTTGGAGACCCTTTTAAAGACACATCAGGTCCATCAATGAATATTTTGATTAAATTAATGTCGATAGTTTCATTGGTTATTGCACCTTATATTGCAATAAGCGCAGCTGATGCACCTCACGGAACGGAAGTGATTAAAGAGGTACGAATCCAGAAAAATGTTGATTCTTTGGGCAACGTGACCTTGGACACCATCAAAAATGAAACGGACACGATCACACATCGTTAGTTAAATCATAAATGTTACTAAATAAAGGGGGTTTTGAATAAAAATCCCCTTTATTTTTAAATTAATTTTAATTAGGTTTGGTCTTTATTACTTATTAAAGCTATAAATTCAAACTAACTAAACAACTAACTAAACTTTATGAGTTTATTTCTAAAAAAATCAATCACTCAACTTCTGGCTGATGCTTCAGAATCTGAGAAGAGCCTTAAAAGAACGCTTTCTGCGGGTTCATTAGTAGCATTAGGTATCGGCGCAATCATTGGTGCTGGTTTATTTGTAAGAACTGCAAATGCAGCAGCACAAAACGCTGGACCATCTGTAGTTTACGGATTTATATTAGCCGCAATTGGCTGTGCATTAGCAGGTCTTTGTTACGCTGAGCTATCTTCATCTATTCCAATTTCTGGTAGCGCTTACACCTACACTTATGCTACTATGGGTGAACTAATGGCTTGGGTTATCGGATGGGACTTGGTTTTAGAGTATGCAGTTGGTGCTGCAACGGTTGGTATCGCTTGGAGTGAATACCTTAATAAATTACTTACAGAAGTCATACACGTCAGTCCCATACCCTACGAATGGTGTCACTCACCATTTCAAAGTGAAGGCGGAGTAAATGGTATCATGAATTTACCAGCACTTCTAATTATCTTTTTACTAAGCTTATTATTAATAAAAGGAACGCAGGAATCAGCTTTTGTTAATGGCATTATTGTGATTACAAAGGTTGCTATTGTTATACTTATTATTATACTAGGCTGGTCATTTATTAATAGCGCAAACCACACGCCTTATATTCCAGAAGCAACTACTTATGTTGATAAAGAAGGATTAGTTCATAATTTTGGTGGGTTTTGGGGTATTGTAGGTGCTGCAGGAACTGTGTTCTTTGCCTTTATCGGATTTGATGCTGTTAGTACCGCAGCTCAGGAAACCAAAAACCCTAAAACAGCTATGCCAATTGGTATTTTAGGTTCATTAGCAGTTTGTACAGTACTTTATATCTTATTTGCTCACGTATTGACTGGAATGGCGCCTGTAGAATTCTTCAGAAATAAAGGCGGTGAAGCTTCAGTAGTTGCGGCAATTGTTGATTATATGCCAGGTTATGGTTGGTTAGCTAAATTGGTTACCATCGCTATCTTGGCAGGATTTTCATCAGTTATCTTGGTAATGCTTTTAGGTCAAAGTCGCGTATTTTATTCAATGAGTAAAGATGGTTTATTACCAAAAATGTTCAGTGATTTGCACCCGAAATTTAAAACTCCATATAAAGCTAGCATAATTATTTTTGTAATTTGTGCTTTATTCGCTGCGTTTGTACCAGGTGATATTGTTGGTGACATGACGAGTATAGGTACTTTATTTGCGTTTATATTAGTTTGTGCTGCTGTTATTGTTTTGAGAAAAACAAACCCAGAATTGCATAGAGAATTTAGAACTCCGTGGGTTCCTTTAATTCCAGTATTAGGTATTTTAGCTTGCGGATTAATGATGGCTGGTTTACACTGGACAAACTGGTTACGTTTGTTAGGTTGGCTAGCAATTGGTTTTGTTATTTATTTCGGTTATAGTCGTAAACACTCTGTGTTAGGCAATACTGGAAAAACTGTAGACCCTGTTGATCCACCAGCTCCAAAAGT
>SEDG01000449.1 GCA_004295885.1 Pedobacter sp.
GCCTATATTATCAACCCTGTTTTTGCAGTAGATTTCATGGAGATTGAAGACCATGAAACACACAAACCTAAGTTCGATAAAAAGGTTAAGAAGGTAACTTTAATAATGGTTGGAATTACTGTTTTAGCTTACCTTGTTGGGTTTGGAGCTGGTAATTTTATGGTTTTAATGACATTGCTTTACTTGCTAAACCACTTCTATTTAGAAAACGCAGTAAAGAATTTCCAAAACAATTTATGGCCACGTTTCCAAGCAAGTTATGCAAGGTTGTTAACTAGAGCCTTAAACTGGCCAAGGGCGATGTTGTTTGGAACTTTAGCTTTGCTAGTATTTACTATCGGATTAATGAATGTTATCCCACCAAAAGTTGTGTTCTTCCCAGAAGGTGATCCAAACTTTATTTACGTTTATTTAAATCTTCCAATTGGCACAGATCAAGCGTATACAAATGAAGTTGTTAAAAAACTAGAGAAAAAAGTAACTGACGTTGTTGGTGGTAAAAACAATAAAGATGTTTCTTCAATTATCTCTAACGTAACAGTTGGCGTAACAGACCCACAAGATGAGGATCAAGGTGAATATCCTAACAAAGGAAAGATAACGGTTGCCTTTGTTGAGTTCGGTAAGCGTACTGGCCCAGAAACTGCCTCTTATTTGAGTAAAATTAGAGAAGCTGTTAAAGGCATTCCAGGAGCTGAAATTACGGTTGCAAAAGAGCAAGGTGGTCCGCCGACAGCCAAACCAATTAGTATTGAAATTACAGGCGATAACTTAGATTCGTTAGTAAGAACTTCAGAAAATCTGAAAAAGTTCATTGTATCTAAAAGGATTTATGGAATTGAAGAATTAAAATCAGATTTTCAAAATAACAAGCCTGAGATTGTATTTAATTTAGACAGAGAGCGTGCCAATAGAGAAGGTATTTCATCTGGCCAAATTGGTGGTGATATGCGTACTGCCATTTTCGGAAAAGACATTTCTAAGTTTAGAGATATTGATGAAGATTATGACATTACCTTACGTTCTCAAGAAGACCAAAGAAATAACCTTGATGCGTTAAGAAACATGAAAATGACTTATCGTGACATGGGTATGGGCGGCATTATTCGTCAAGTTCCTTTATCTTCTTTTGGTACTGTAGATTACGTAAACACTTTTGGAGGTATAAAGCGTAAACAAGAAAAACGTATCATTATCTTATCTTCAAACGTATTATCTGATGCAAACCCGAATGAGGTTGTTGGTAAAATACAATCAGAGATTAATCAGTTTAAAGTACCAAGTGGCGTACAGGTTAAAATGGCTGGTGAGCAAGAAGAGCAATTGGAAACTGCAGCTTTCCTTGGTAAAGCGATGTTAATTGCGCTGGGATTAATCTTAGTTATTTTGGTTACTCAATTTAACTCAATCAGTAAACCAATGATTATCCTGAGCGAAATCTTGTTCAGTATTATCGGTGTGATTTTAGGTATTACCATTTTTAGAATGGAAATGTCTATTGTAATGAGTGGTATCGGTATTGTGGCCCTTGCAGGTATTGTGGTCCGAAATGGTATCCTCTTAGTAGAATTTACCGACTTACTAATTGAAGAAGGCATGGATGTTAAAGCAGCAGTTATTGAAGCTGGACGTACTCGTATGACGCCAGTATTGTTAACGGCAACAGCTACCATGTTAGGCCTGATTCCTTTGGCGGTTGGTTTAAACTTAGACTTTACCACTTTATTTACAGAGTTTAATCCACATATTTATTTTGGTGGTGATAACGTTGCTTTCTGGGGACCATTATCATGGACCATGATTTTTGGACTTGCCTTCGCAACTTTTTTAACCTTAATATTAGTGCCTTGTATGTATTTATTAGGTGATATTAACTCTAAGAAAATCAAAGCTTGGTTTAAGAGCAAACCAGAAACTACCGAAAAAGCTACTGAAGTAGAAGTTAGCGAATAATATCAAACACCTACTGCCACAGGCAGACAAATAAAACCGAAGCCCTTTAGTCGAAAGATTAAAGGGCTTTTTTGCGTGTCAACACTTCCTTGGTTGGTGTCCCCACCAACAAAATCGACCACAGATAGAAAGGATGAACACAGATAAAACAGGAAATAGAAGGTTTAGAAAAGCAATTGCAGTAATTAAGTTAAAGTTAGTCGGGCTATGCGCTGCAATCCCCGATGTAAAATCGGGATATTTCCGCTACTATCCCGTTTAGCTTACACAGGTCTCTGCTACTATGTTGGGCTGCAAGCTGCCAAGCCCGAAACCATTGCCAAAGCAATGCCCGGAGAAACTTTGGTATTGGTACCAGCAATACTATAAACCATTGGCACAATACCAGAAACGCCGATACCCACCAACATAAAACCAATTACAGAAGGTATTAAAAAAGGAAAAAGCACCGAGGTAAACATACCCGTAGAAATGATGATACCGCTTACTTGCAATGATTTTTTTCTGCCGTATTTGCCAATAATCTTATCGCCAAGGAATCTACCTGTTGCCATCATGATCATGAAAGAGGTATACCCTAAAATGACTAAAGCTGCTGGTGCTTTTACAATGTCTTTAAAATACACCCCACTCCAATCGAACATCGCTCCTTCTGTGGCCATGCTACAGAAACCAATAATTCCCAGTTGTACCAATACGCCTTGTGGCTTTGTAAATAGTTTGGGCTTATCAGCAGTTGTTGGTTTTTGTCCGCCCAATAAGTAGCGATAATTAGTAAAAATGTTTATCCAGCCCAACAAAGCAATGATGCAAAAATGAGTATAGGGAGGCAAATGAAGGTTAATCATTAGCAAACCGATTAAAGCCCCTGAAAACCCGCCTACACTCCAAGCGCCAAACAATTCCTTGTCCGAAATAGAATAAAGAAACCGCCAATCTTACTCTTTTCTTGCTATAAGGATGGTCATGGAAAGGGTTCTGAAGAGCTGAGGCTTCTAAAATTTCTGACATAGTGCGGTAGAAAAGATGAATTTTGAGAAGTGCAAAGTTCCTTAAATCTATTGGTAAAAGGAAGCTTATTTTATCATTTGGGAATAATAAACGAGACTGTTATGCTGAACCAGTGAAGGATTAACTAGTTTCGATTACCAAAGAGATGCCACGCTGCGCTCTGCATGACAATACCTAATAAAAAAAACCAGTAATTGCTTACTGGCTTTTTGGCAAATATATCTTCCGGACTTTCGGACTAGAAATCTTCCCGACTTATTTACAATTTCGTTGGCTGGTAAAACCTCACTGTTCCATCTTTTTCACTAGATACAATGAGTAAGCTTCTTCCATTTGGACTGTCTTTTGGTTTTACAAACATTAAACCTTCAGGTTCCTCTCCAGTTTGAAAAACCTGGACAAATATAGGTTTACTAGGAATACTAACGTCGTAAACAGCAATCATATACGCACGTTCCATCCCGATAAAAGCTAAGGTTCTTCCATTTACTTTTGCCACGGTAACACTTTCCACTTCTACACCTTTCTTTGTAGACCTCGCATCTGGGTATTTACCTGCATTAGCAACTTGTTGTTCTAGGTCTTTACCAATTTCGGCAACTAATTGTCCGGTTGCAGCGTTTAAAATGGTAACACTTCTACCGCCTAAAGCAAACAATTCATCATACTGTCCATCAGTATTTTTACCTCTAGCATTTGTAATAAGTAGTTTACCGATACTAGCATCTTGCTGTAATGTTGCTGCATCTGGGAATTTTAGCGGGTTAAGCGTCACTTTCTTTACTGTTGTTTCTTCATTGAAACCTGTCCAAGCACGAGTATCACCTTCATTGGCTAATGCGATATAATTATTATCATTAGCTGAGAAATATGAAATTGCATCAGGTAAATAGAAAGCTTTTATAGGCCAAGTTTTAGGAGCATATTGTTTATCCTCTTCAGACGTGTCAAAAGCATTTGCGGCCAAACTGAGGTCTTTTAAACCTAGTGGCATTATTTTGGTGATTTTACCAGCAATTAAGTCTACTTCTGCTACTGCATTATTTTCTTGTAAGGTTACAAATGCCTTCTTAGAATCTCCTGCTACAGCAACATATTCCGGCTCGATATCTTGCGCAAAGCTTGCATTCAGGCCATAAATTCTTAATCCGGCGGCTACAAGCTTTGTTTTATCGGCTTCGAAGCCAGCAAAATCTAAGGTTTTAACAGTATAATTATTTTTTACATCGATTATTGAGATGGTTCCAATAGGGTCGATTGTATAGGCATCGTTAGGCTCACCTTCGTTTGCTGAAATGATATAGTTTCCATCTGGACTGAAAGTTACCATATCAGGCATTGCACCTACGCTAATTTTTTTGACTTCCTCTAAAGTTGATGTTTTTAAAACAACAATATCTCCGTTTGATTGAGGTGTAACACCATTTAAAGCAATTGCCAATAAACCATTGCTTACAGCGACACTATTAATACCAGCATTACTTGCATAGGTTAATGTTCTTGATTTAGTTACAGTTGGATAAGCACTTAAATCTACTACTTCTACTTTTGTACCACCATCATTACTTACTACAAATAACTTTTTGGTCGTTGGGTCTATATTAAGTTTTGAAGGCAGAAAAAAACAGATTTTCTTAAGGGGGCGAGTAATGTTTGAGAGTCGTCATACCCAGCTTCACTGGGTATCGTAATGGGCTGAAAAGGCTAGTGTTCATAAGTTTACAAGGCAAGATTCCCTGAGTTATTGAATGAAAAAAGCCAGTAATTGCTTACTGGCTTTTGATAAATATATCTTCCGGACTTTAAGACTCCGGACTATCGACTCCTGACTCTCTTATATATGTATCGCTCTGTTTTCAGTTGCCGCCATTGCAGCCTCTTTTAAAGCTTCTGTATAGGTTGGGTGAGCATGGCAAATTCTTGCAATATCTTCCGCAGATGCACGGAATTCCATTGCAACCACAGCTTCAGCAATCATATCTGCAGCACGTGGACCAATCATGTGTACACCTAAAACTTCATCAGTTTTTTCATCAGCTAAAACTTTCACGAAACCATCTGTATCCATGCTTGCCTTTGCTCTTCCACTTGCTTTGAAGGGGAATGAACCCATTTTATATTTTACACCAGCAGTTTTTAATTGTTCTTCTGTTTGTCCAACAGAAGCAACTTCTGGCCAAGTATAAACTACTCCTGGAATTAGGTTGTAGTTGATATGAGGTTTTTGTCCAGCAATAGTTTCTGCTACGTAAATACCTTCATCTTCTGCTTTGTGAGCTAACATGGCGCCAGTAATTACATCGCCTATGGCATAAACACCAGGAACCGAAGTTTCTAAATGTGCATTTACAGGAATTTTCTTACCTCTTTCTTCAACGGTAATTCCGATTTTATCTAAACCTAAACCTTCGCTATAAGCAGTTCTGCCAACCGCAACAATACAGTAGTCTGCTTCGAATGATTCAGCTTCGCCTTTGGCATTATCTGCTGTAACGGTTACCGTTTTACCTTTAGTTGTGGCGCCAGTAACTTTGTGTCCCATAAAGAATTCCATACCTAAAGATTTCTTTAATACACGTTGTAGTTCTTTACCTAAACCAGCATCCATAGTAGCAATGATAGAAGGCATAAACTCAATTACAGAAACTTTTGTTCCTAAACGAGCATATACAGAACCCAACTCTAAACCAATTACACCACCACCAATAACAACCATTGTTTTTGGAACTTCTTTGATATTTAAAGCTTCTGTAGAAGTAATGATACGCTTTTTATCAATTGGTAAAAAAGGCAAGGCAGTTGGTTTTGAACCTGTTGCAATGATTACATTTTTAGCAGTGATTGTTTCTGTAGAGCCATCACCCTTGGTAATTAAGATGGTGTTTTTGTCTACAAATGAACCAATACCTTCAAATGCATCAATTTTATTTTTCTTGAAAAGATAAGTGATACCTGCAGTATTTTGAGAAACGACATCGTCTTTACGAGCAATCATTTGTTTCATATCAACTTTTAAATCTTTTAAGTTGATACCGTGAGTTGTAAAAGTATGTGCTGCGTTATGGAAATGCTCTGAAGAATCTAATAGCGCTTTTGATGGGATACAACCTACATTTAGGCAAGTACCACCCTTTCCTATTCCCTATTTCCTATTTCCCATTTTCCATTTTACATTTTCCATCTTACATCTCCATTCCATCACAATCTTGATACTTCTAATAAAATACTTGTTAGTAGTTAATATATTTATGTTTTATTAAAAACCCCATAAAATGATGAAGCGTTTTATACTTTCAGCCCTCTTGTTATTTTCAGTTTTTACAGCATCTTTTGCTCAAGAAACAGATTCTGCTTATGTAAGAAGCCATTACACTAAAATAGAACGACAAATTGTGATGCGTGATGGCGTAAAATTATTTACATCGATTTATTTACCTAAAGACCAAACTAAAAAATATCCTTTTTTAATTTCTCGTACGCCTTACACCGTTGCACCATACGGCGAGGATAAGTACAAGTTGAGTTTAGGAACTTTTCCTGCCCTAATGAGAGAAGGTTTTATTTTTGTTTACCAAGATGTACGTGGTAAATGGATGAGCGAAGGAACATTTGAAGATGTTAGACCACAAACTACGCAAAAAGGAAATAAAGCAATCGATGAAAGTACCGACACCTACGATACAATAGATTGGTTGGTTAAAAACATTCAGAACAATAATGGTAAAGCAGGTATTTCTGGCATTTCTTATCCTGGTTTTTACTCTACCACTTCCTTACCAAATGCACACCCTGCCTTAAAAGCGGTTTCTCCTCAGGCGCCAGTAACAGATTGGTACATGGGTGATGATTTTCACCACAGAGGTGTGTTATTTTTAAATGATGCTTTTAAGTTCATGACAACTTTTGGTGTTCCTAGACCAAAACCGATTACACCAGATAAAGGGCCAAGAGGCATTAAACTTCCTATTAAAGATGATTATCGTTTTTATTTAGAAGCCGGCTCAGTTAAGAATTTAAAAGACAAATATTTTGCTGATAGCATTAAATTTTGGAATGATTTATTTAAACATCCAAACTTAGATACCTTTTGGAAAGCTAGAGTGATTTTACCTCACCTAACCAATGTAAAACCTGCCGTAATGGTTGTCGGTGGCTTTTTTGATGCTGAAGACGCTTATGGAACATTTGCTACTTACAAAGCTATTGAAAAGCAAAATCCTGGAGCCAACAATATTTTAGTTGCCGGACCTTGGTTTCATGGTGGCTGGGTTAGAAGCGATGGTTCATATTTCGGCGATAGCTGGGATGAATATGTAAGCGACCCAAATGCCCCAGTCCCTTATCAGGATGGAGTGCAGGATAAAAGAACAAGAGAATACATGATAGATGACCAACGTTTTGCAGCTCGCAGACCAGACGTTAAAGTTTATCAAACCGATGTTTTAACTGAAGACATTACTTTAACTGGACCTGTGTTAGCAAATTTAGTAGTTTCCACTACAGGTACTGATGCAGATTATGTTGTAAAACTAATTGATGTTTATCCAGAGGATGCACCAAATCCAGTTCCAAACCCTAAAAACTTAATTATGGGTGGTTACCAGATGTTGGTTCGTGGCGAAATTATGCGTGGAAAATATCGCAATAGCTTCGAAAAACCTGAAGCATTCGTTCCCAATACAATCACAAAAGTGAATTATCCATTGCCAGATGTGGCTCATACTTTCAAAAAAGGACACAAAATTATGATTCAAATTCAGAATTCGTGGTTCTCTTTGGCGGATAGAAACCCACAAAAGTTCATGGATATTTATCAAGCACAACCTTCGGATTTCCAAAAAGCAACTCATAAAATTTACCATGATGTTAACAACAGTTCATTTATAACCGTAAATGTGCTAAAACCATAGATAAACAAAATGAAGAAGATAATTCTCTCACTTACCGTTCTTTTAATCAGTATATGTAGCGTAAAAGCACAGCTGATGGCTAATAAAAAAGCCTATACAAAGGCTGATACGCTACGAGGAAAGCTTACTCCTTTACGTACTTGTTATGATATTAATTACTACCATTTAGATGTGAAAATTAATATGGACGATAAATCTGTGAGCGGCAGCAATAAATTTAAGTTCACAGCAACGCAAGATTTTACCAAACTCCAATTTGATTTATTTGCGAACTTAAAAATTGACAAAATTATTTATAAAGGTGCTGAAGTTCCTTATACCCGCGAATTTGGAGCTGTGTTCGTGACCTTTCCGAAAACCATAAAAAAAGGCAGCAAGGATAGCTTTACAGTTTGGTATAATGGCAATCCGCCAATTGCTCGTAGCCCACCTTGGGATGGCGGTTTTATTTTCAAAAAAGACAAATCTGGCAATCCATTTGTTTCGGTTGCCTGTCAGGGTTTAGGCGCTAGTGTTTGGTGGCCTAACAAAGACCATCAAAGTGATGAGGTAGATAGTATGTTGATTAGCATCTCTGTTCCGAAAGATTTAGATGAAGTTTCTAATGGTCGTTTACGCAGCGTTGTAGATAAACCAGATGGCTATAAACAACACAATTGGTTTGTTAGCAATCCGATTAATAACTATACAGTTTCATTCTACATTGGAAAATACGCACATTGGACAGAAACCTATAATGGAGAAAAAGGTCCTTTAACCTTAGATTTTTGGTCGCTAAAAGAAGACAGCGCCGTTGCTCGTCCGCATTGGGATGCAGATGTAAAACCGATGATAAAATCTTTCGAATATTGGTTTGGGCCATATCCTTGGTACAAGGATGGCTATAAACTGGTTCAAGCACCCCATTTAGGAATGGAGCATCAAAGCGCCGTTGCTTATGGTAATCAATTTAAAAAAGGTTATTTAGGCGGCGACATGTCTGGAACTGGTTATGGTTTAAAATGGGATTACATTACAGTGCATGAAAGTGGGCACGAGTGGTTTGCGAATAACGTAACTACAAAAGATATTGCCGATATGTGGGTACACGAAGGTTTTACCACTTATTCTGAAGCATTGTTTACGGAATCAACACAAGGTAAACTAGCTGGTGAGGCTTATTTAATTGGCTTACGTAGAGGAATTGGCAATCGCTCACCAGTTATTGGCCCATACGATGTAAATAAAGAAGGTGATGGAGATATGTATCCAAAGGGCGCAAACTTGATTCACACCATTCGCCAGTTGATAAATAATGATGAAAAATTCAGGTCGATTTTAAGAGGGATAAATAGTACCTTTTATCATAAAACAACCACATCTGCAGAAGTTGAGGCTTATATTGCTAAACAAAGTGGATTGAAACTAGACAAAGTTTTCGACCAGTATTTACGCTACTCCAAAATTCCAGTATTAGAATATAAAATTAATGACGGCGTATTGTCTTACCGTTGGATAACTGA
>SEDG01000450.1 GCA_004295885.1 Pedobacter sp.
GGTTCTAACGCAAAGGAAGTAATTGAAAATTCAATTAAAGCACTTGATGAAGCCCAAAAATCATTTCCAAAAGGCGTTCATTATACCACGCTAATTAACGTTAACGATTTCTTGGATGCTTCTATAGAAAAGGTAATCCATACCTTGATTGAAGCATTTATATTGGTTTTCTTGGTGGTGTTTATCTTTTTGCAAGATTTTCGTTCTACGTTAATTCCAGCTATTTCGGTGCCAGTGGCGATTATTGGTACGTTCTTTTTCCTCAGCTTATTTGGCTTTACGATTAACTTATTAACCTTGTTCGCATTGGTATTAGCAATCGGAATTGTGGTAGATGATGCGATTGTGGTGGTAGAGGCAGTTCACGCCAAACTCGACCATGGTTACAAATCTGCCAAAAAAGCAACCGTAGATGCAATGGATGATATTAGTGGAGCGATTATTTCAATTACTTTGGTAATGGCTGCGGTGTTTATCCCTGTAAGTTTTATTCAAGGTTCGTCTGGTGTATTCTACAAACAGTTTGGTTTAACATTAGCTATCGCGATTATATTATCTGCAATTAATGCGTTAACGTTAAGTCCTGCTCTTTGTGCTTTATTCTTAAAACCACACGCAGAAGACCACGAAAAACCAAAGAATTTCATTCAACGCTTTTATGTAGGTTTCAATACTTCGTTCGATTTAATGACTAACCGTTATAAAAAATCAGTTAGTTTTTTATCTCGTAAAAAATGGGTAGCCATTGCAGGTATTTTGGCTTTCGTAGGCATCTTGGTTTGGACAATGAATACCACGCCAAAAGGTTTTGTGCCTAATGAAGATTTAGGAACAATTATGTCTGATATTTCTTTGCCAGCAGGAACTTCGCAAGAGCAAACTGCAATTATCATTAAACAAATAGATGATATTGTGCATACTGTACCAGAGGTAAAAAACTCCTTGAGAATTGTAGGTAGGAGTATGATTAGTGGTAGTGGTAGCTCGTACGGAATGGTAATTTCTCGTTTAAAACCTTGGGACCAACGTAAACGTGATGTTAAGACCATCATCGGTGAGTTATTTGCAAAAACTGGTAAAATAAAAGGAGCAAAAATTATCTTCTTCGCACCACCAACTATTCAAGGTTTTGGTACAAGTGGCGGATTTGAATTCCAGTTACAAGATAAAACAGGTGGAGAAATTAAAAAATTCACAGAGGTTGGTAATGCATTTTTAGCTGCATTAAGTAAACGCCCAGAAATACAATACGCCTCAACATCGTTTAACCCTAATTTCCCTCAATATCAAATTGATGTAAATGTTGCAAAAGTTAAACAAGCTGGTTTAACAGTAACAGATGTTTTAGGTGTTTTACAAGGTTATTATGGTGGTGTTTACGCATCAAACTTTAATAAATTTGGTAAACAGTTTAGGGTAATGTATCAGGCAGATGCCGCTTATCGTGCTAACCAACAAACATTAAATAGCATTTACGTTCGTAACAATACTGGTGGAATGGCTCCAATTACCGAGTTCATTACCTTGGAGAAAGTCTATGGTCCGCAGGCTATTTCTAGGTTTAACTTGTACACGTCTATTGCTGTAACAGGTGCGCCAAAAGCTGGTTTTAGTTCAGGTGATGCACTGAAAGCTGTTCAGGAAGAAGCTGCAATCCATTTGCCAGCAGGTTATGGTTATGAGTTTTCGGGCTTATCCCGTGAGGAAATGGCAGGTGGCAATCAGACTATATTTATCTTCCTGCTTTGCGTAATCTTTGTTTATTTCTTGCTTTGTGCGCAATATGAAAGTTATATCTTACCGTTAGCAGTTTTAATTTCATTACCTATCGGATTAGCTGGTGTATTTATTTTCGATAAGATTTTCGGTGTTGATAATAATATCTACACCCAGATTACACTGATCATGCTGGTTGGTTTGTTAGCTAAAAATGCCATCCTGATTGTAGAGTATGCAGTTGATAGAAGGAGAAAAGGAATGAGCATTGTTAATGCAGCAATTGAAGGCGCAACCGCTCGTTTACGTCCCATTTTGATGACATCATTTGCATTTATTTTAGGGTTATTGCCATTAATGCTTTCCTCTGGAGTTGGTGCTGCTGGTAATACTTCTATTGGTACAGGTGCCGTTGGTGGGATGTTGATTGGAACCATCTTCGGGATATTTGTAATTCCTGCTTTGTTTATCATTTTCCAAACGCTACAAGAAAAGGTAAGCAGTAAATCTCCATTTGATGAGGATGTACACGTAGAACAATCAGAACTTGAATTTCCGGCAGTAGATGGTCGTGAACATTAAAATTTTAAAAATGAAAAATAACAGATATTCCATATTCTTCATCGGCCTTGCCATACTTACTTTAAGTGCTTGTGTTACTACAAAATACAATCGCCCTGAGGTAAAAAGCGACAATTTATACCGAGACAGTAAAACGACAGATAGTACAACGATTGCAACTTTACCTTGGAGA
>SEDG01000451.1 GCA_004295885.1 Pedobacter sp.
GGAGTTATTCCTTCGTATTTTTTAAAGAACTTAATGAAATAAGATTGGTCGGAAAAATTAAGTTTATCTGCAATTTCACTTACCATTAAATCTAGATTAATCAACAATCTTTTAGCTTCTAGAATAACCCTATCTCTAATTAAAGTTCCAGCAGAAACTCCTAAAAAATCATTACATAATTCATTTAAATGATTAGGAGTAATGTATAGCAGCTCTGCATATTGCTTAGGCAACTTCAGCTCTGCATAATTTGTTTCTATTAAGCGCTGAAAGCTTTTTAACAAAGTATGGTTATAAGAGTTTTTGTTTTGTTGTCGTTTTACGTCGGACGTTCTTGAAACTTCGATGAATAACCTTAACAATAACGTTTTAACCAAATCATCATTAATGGGATGTTCATTTTGACCTTCCTTTAAAATATCTTCTAAAATAGAAATTACCTTTTCTTGAATGGCTGTCGGCAATTCTATTAGTTGTTTATCTGGCTGACCGCTAAAAAAGGGAAAATTTTCCAAGTAGTCCGGCTTTAATAAAAACGAACTTAAATAATCAGTAGAAAAATTGATGATATAACCATTTGGTTCAGTTTCAAAATCCCAACTATGTACTTGACCAGGTATCATGAAATAAATCAAGCCTGGTTTTACATCGAACTTCTTAAAATCTATTTGCTGATTTCCACTTCCTTCAGTAAAAAATACCAAAATATCGTAAACAGGAATATCAGATTTCATATACAAATGTACCAAATTATAAGCTTCTGCTAAAGGTATAATAGTTAGTTAAAATGGTACTTTTTACTTATTTCAAAAAGGCATAACTACAAACGTCAAAGAACCATTAACAAGATAAAAAGTTTTGTGAAGTTTGTGTCTTGGGGGTTAAGCTAGTTTCCTGCGACTAAAGGTGTTAATTGTATCATCTTTTGCGGAAATTGATTGCCGTGAGATAAAATCATATTCATGATATAATCGTTAGATGGGTAGGGCGTAATGGCAGATTTTAAGGATTCCAAATCATTCACATCACAGTGGTCTGATATATACCCCATTCCGTAAAACTTACCTTTCTCTACCCACAAACAACTCTTCTCATCTTCAGACCTGCCTTCGTCTATTAAGGCGAATGAAGGCAATAAATCTTGTAATCCTTTTATTGCTCTTTTTACTCGAAAATTGTAAAGTGCAGTACTTTCTTCGCCTATGCAAGCTCCTTGGCAAGTACCTTCTGCATGACCAGTACAAGCTAATTTGGGTGTTTGAATAAAACACAGTTTTTCGCAAAGCTGATGGTCGGTTGCAATTGTTC
Organism: Pedobacter sp.; assembly: GCA_004295885.1. GTDB lineage: Bacteria > Bacteroidota > Bacteroidia > Sphingobacteriales > Sphingobacteriaceae > Pedobacter. The sequence goes on from SEDG01000451.1 coordinate 1,309, forward strand.
TTAATAATTGGTGGCCTTCTAACAAGTTATTGAAACTATAAAGGATTGAGCCGTTTTTTCTGTATTTATCAATGCCGAGGCGGATGTATCCATTTTGGTCTTCGAAATGATAAAGTGAATATTTCTGCTCAAAACGTTTCATCGCTCTATTGTTTTCTGGCCAAAGCTTTTTAATTTCTGCTGCTTCCAAAATAAAAGCCATCAACTCTGTGCCGCAAGCTTGGAAATCTATACTATGAATGCTTTTTAAAAAGTTTTGTCGTTGCTGACTAATACTATGCCCGCTAAAATGTGTGCAAACCCTTTTTTTGAGTTGCTTAGCTTTCCCTACATACACTACTTTTCCTTTCCCGTCTTTAAAATAATAAACGCCTGGCGTGTTTGGTAGTTTATCAATTTCTGAACGTTGGAGGTTAGGAGGTAAGGTTTGTTCTTTGGAAGTCTTTTTCAAAGTTTCTCCCAATAAGCCTGCAGTATCGTTTTCAATTAACATTCCTAAAAGGATGGCGGTTGCAGCGGCATCGCCGCCAGCACGGTGACGATTATTTAGCGGAACTGATAAAGAATTGCAAAGTTTGCCCAAGCTGTAAGATGGGAAGCCAGGAAATATTTTCCTGCTCATCCTTACGGTACAAACCTTTTTAGCATTTAAGCTGTAGCCGCAAGCTTCTAAATGATGGCGAACAAAGGAATAATCAAAGTTTACATTATGCGCAACAAATGTTTTGTCGGATAGTAAGTTATAGATAGTTTCGGCCACGTCCCTAAAATCGGGAGCATTGGCAACCATCTCATTATCAATTCCAGTTAATACCTGAATATGATAGGGAATATCTTGGTGAGGATTAATTAAAGTTTCAAAAGTATCAACCACCTCCAGTCCATTATGAATATGTATGGCAATTTCGGTAATGCCATGTGCCGATGCATAGCCTCCTGTGGTTTCAATATCTACAACTGCGTACAACATAATTAATGAATGGTTAAACAAATATATGCTAAAAAAATTAGTAATAAAATAATAAGTTAAATTGTCTTCCAAAACAATGACAAGCAACGCTGAGGGATTTTATATTATCAATTAATAACGTTAATTTTCCTTAATTATCCCCTCATCAATCAATGACATGAAACTCTTTTATCGCTCTGCTTTCTCTATAGTACTTTTAATATGCTGGTCGCTTACTGTTAATTCACAAACTATTTATGTTAACCAAGTCGGATTAGATAGTAAAGGAGCTAAAACAGCCGTAGTCGGAATGGACGAAAAAATCACCACCCCGATTGCTTTCAAATTAATTGATGTTGTTTCTAAAAAATCTGTTTTTGAAGGTAAATTGGGTAAGCCAGAACAAGTAAAAGGCTGGGATGCTAATAAATATTATTACCAAGTAGATTTTTCAAATTATCACTTAAAAGGCAAATACACTATTAACATCAACGTAAAGAGCAAACAAATTATTTCATTCCCATTTCAGATAGCTGAAGATGCTTTGGCAACCTTAACAATTCCATCGATAATTCACTATTACAACAAACAGAGAGCGAATACACCCCAAGAATTGGCCGCAGATAAACACATTATTTTACAGGGAAGCACAAACACGGTTGATTTAACTGGTGGTTGGTGTGATGC
>SEDG01000452.1 GCA_004295885.1 Pedobacter sp.
TTAGGTTTTTATGCCATCAGCTTTGATGCAAAAGACGACCCAAATGATGGAAATGGAATCGGTAGGGCGGTAAGGGAAATTCAGCCAGATGGCAAATACGGGCCAATTTATTTTATACATTATAATCCAAATTGGTCGGAGAAAAACACATTATATCCACTATACACAAAAAGCAAAAATAAAGCTTTTATTGAAGCTTGTAATGAACTGTTAACTAACAAGTTAATTACGCAACAATGGAATGAAGAAGCGGATAGAAAAGACCCTTTAATTACTTTGCAAAAGCAATACAAAGCCTTCAGTTATTATCATTTAAATGATGGTAGAATAGTTGGTTTATGGAAAAATGCATTAACGGCAATTAGCACAGACAACGGCAAAACTTGGCCAGAAAACGCAAATAGAGCACCTGGATTTGTAAATAGCAATGCGAAATTCTGGGGTCAAAGAACGGCTGATGGAAACTTTGCAACGGTTTACAATCCATCAGAATATAGATGGCCATTGGCAATTTCTACAAGTAAAAATGGATTGGAGTACACCAACTTATTGCTGGTAAATGGAGAAGTTGCCCCAATGCGCTATGGTGGCAATTACAAATCTTACGGTCCACAGTATGTAAGAGGCATTATTGAAGGAAATGGAAAGCCTGCAGATGGCAAATTATGGGTAACTTATAGTATGAATAAGGAAGATATTTGGGTTTCATCAATTCCATTGCCAGTTTCAGAAATTGCCAAACAACAGGTTGATGATGATTTTTCAAAACTTCCAGTTGGTACAGCATTAGAGTTGTGGAATATTTATAGTCCGCTTTGGGCGCCCGTAAAAGTAGAAAACAAAACATTGGTTTTAAAAGATAAAGACCCATTTGATTACGCAAAGGCGGAAAGAGTTTTTCCAGCTGCTTCGAAAGTTATCACTCAATTTTCAATTAGCCCTAAACAAGATAATTACGGGCAAATGGAGATTGAATTGCAAGATGCAAAAGGAATTGCGACTGTACGAAGCAGTTTATTCGATTAAATATTTAAAAACAGGGAAATGGTAGGTAAGTGTTCAGTTTTCAGTTTGAAGTTTTCAGTTTTAAAGCTAAACGACATTGCGAGGAACGAAGCAATCTCATTGCGGAAAGGAGTAATGTCGTCATTGCGAGGGTTGGTTCTTCACCACCCAAAGCAATCTTTCTTGCTGATGATACTGTCGATTATTTCTGTCTCCGCCAATGCGAAAATATTGTTACCTCAAATACTGGGAAATGACATGGTGTTGCAACGCGATAAATCCATCAATATTTGGGGATTTGGAGCTGTTGGAGAAAAAATAACGGTAAATTTCGCAGGTCAAACTAAGACAGCAATTACAGATGATAAAGGAAATTGGACAGTTGTTTTATCTCCTCTAAAAACATCGGCTTTGCCACAAAAAATGACTATAAATGGAAGCAATAAGATTGTTCTGGATAATATTCTAGTCGGCGAAGTGTGGTTATGTTCAGGCCAATCTAATATGGAATACGCGATGAGAAAGCTCGCCAAAATCCCGAAACCGAAAAATGAAAAGTTAGGTTTTCCTTCAGATGCTGTTGTAAAAGCAAAAAACACGCAAATCAGGATATTTTTAGTAAACAGAAAGGCTTTAATCAAGCCAGATTCTGTTCATAAAAGTTGGGCATTAGCCAAAGATTCAGCCTTGCGAAATTTTTCTGCCGTAGGCTATTTTTTCGCCAAGGAATTACAGGAAAAATTAGGTATTCCAATTGGTGTAATTTCATCGGCTGTGCCAGGAAGTGCAATTGAACCTTGGATTTCTGATGAAGCCTTTGCTAATGAACCATTTTTTAAAGCTCAGAAAGTTGACAACGACCCAAGTAAATTTTATACACCAATGGTTGAACCATTAACCAAATTCGCTTTACGTGGAGTTTTATGGTATCAAGGCGAAACAAATTGCTTTTTGAATGAAACTATATCCTATTCTTATAAAATGAAGGCATTAATAACGAGTTGGAGAAAAGCTTGGAAAGATGAAAATATGCCATTTTTTTATGTGCAAATTGCGCCATTCGATTATAGTAAGCAAAAAAGTGATAAGGTTATACTTACTGCTGATACAGAACCAAATTTTTGGGAAGCACAAACACAACTTTTACGTTTGCGAAATACTGGGATGATATCAACTTTGGATTTAAATGATAATGGCGGAGATTTGCACCCAACTTACAAATGGGAAGTAGGGAGAAGGTTATCGCTTTGGGCATTGGCAAAAACCTACAATCAGAAAATTAATTATTCTGGGCCGATTTATAAATCAGCAATGTTTAATGATGGGAAAGCGATTTTAACTTTAGATTATTTGAGTAACAATGCTAAAACTAATGATGGCAAAGCTTTATATGGTTTTACAATTGCCGGGAAAGATGGGAAGTTTGTAAATGCAACAGCCAAATTAGTAGGAAAAAGTATTGAAGTTTCATCACCAGAAATTAAGCAACCAATTGAGGTAAGATATAACTGGACAGAAAATCCATCAGGTAATTTCTATAGTAATGGTTTACCTGCATTACCTTTTAGAACTAACAACCCACTAACCAATCAATTTAAAACCAATTAATGAAACGAAGAATTATCATTTTCTTGTGTTTAATATCTATGTTTTTTGCAGCAAATGCCCAAGAAACAGAACGATTAATGTTATCTGGAACTGGAAACGACAAAACCGTTAGCTGGGATTTTTTCTGTACAGCAGGTGCGAATTCTGGTAAGTGGACCAACATTCCTGTACCTTCAAATTGGGAATTGCAAGGTTTTGGGAAATATAATTATGGTTTTGACAAGGATACTTTAAGGGGAAAAGAACAAGGCTTATATAAATACAAATTTGTTGTTCCTGTCGGATGGAAAGGCAAACAAATTAACATTGTTTTTGAGGGTTCGATGACAGATACCGAAGTGAAAATTAATGGTAAATCCGCAGGACCAATTCATCAAGGGTCTTTTTATGTATTTAAATATGATATCTCTAAACTTTTAAAATCAGGCGATAATTTGCTTGAAGTTAAAGTGTCTAAACACTCTGCAAATAAATCAGTTAATGATGCAGAGCGCAAGGCTGATTTCTGGATTTTTGGAGGGATTTTTAGACCTGTTTATTTGGAAGCATTGCCAAAAGCTCATATCTCAATTATGGTCGACGGAGTTTCCCAATTTATATACCGCAAAAATCACTTTGTATAAAGGAAATCAAATCGTCCATGCCATTTCAAAGAAAATTGGCTTCAGAACGGTAGAAGTAAAAGAACGCGATGGCGTTTACATCAACGGGGTAAAAATGAAATTTAAGGGTGTAAATCGTCATTCATTTTACCCATCATCTGGTAGAACAACGAGTAAATCTATCAGCATCGCTGATGTGAAACTGATGAAAGAGATGAATATGAACGCAGTTCGTATGGCTCACTATCCACCAGATGGACACTTTTTAGATGTATGTGATTCGCTTGGGCTATTTGTTATGGATGAGTTAGCAGGTTGGCACGGCAATTACGACACAAAGACTGGAACAAAATTATTGGGAGAAATGATGGAAAACGATGAAAATCATCCATCAATTGTATTTTGGGCCAACGGAAATGAAGGCGGGCATAATAGAGATTTAGACCATTTGTTTAGCGAACAAGATATTCAGAGACGTCCACTGATTCATCCTTGGGAAGTATTTAACGGCTTTGAAACCACACATTATCGCGATTATAATTACGGAATTGGAAACTACGATTACGGTCACAACATTTTAATGCCGACTGAATTTTTACACGGAATGTGGGATGGAGGTCACGGTGCAGGTTTAGAAGATTACTGGAAAGCAATGTGGAATAATCCGTTATCGGCTGGTGGTTTTTTGTGGGATTTTGCCGACCAAGGTGTAGTAAGAGTGGATAAAAACGGTTTCATTGATACAGATGGAAATCACGGTCCCGATGGAATTGTTGGCTCTTATCACGAAAAGGAAGGAAGTTTTTACACGATAAAAGAAGTTTGGAGCCCAATTTATTTTGAGCATAGAGAAATGACAGCAGGTTTTGATGGTTCATTTAATGTGGAGAATAGGTATGCTTTTACCAATTTAAATCAGTGCACTTTCGAATGGAGAATAGAAGAACTGACCAATCCGATTTCAAATTTTTTAAGAGGGACTGCTACTGCACCATCAATTAGACCTTTCGAAAAAGGGATATTAAAAATTGATTTGCCAAAGGATTGGAAAAATTACGATGCACTTTATCTAACAGCTAAATCGCCAAGTGGCGAAACTATTTATACTTGGAGTTTCCCAATTACATTGCCAAAAGAAGAGGTAAATAAATTGGTAGTTAAAACTGGGAAATCGAAAGTTAACATTGCAACAAATGCATCAACTTATCAGGTTTCAGCAAATGGAATTAATGCGGTGTTCGATAAAACGACTGGTTTACTACAGAAAGTTAAAAATGCGAAAGGCGAAATTCCATTTACAAATGGACCGATTTTACAAGAAGGGGTAAACAACTTCAAAAACTTCACTCATAAAATAATTGGAGATACTGTAATTATTTCTTCAACCTTTGAACGTAAGGAAAACTTCAATACGTTAGAATGGACAATTTATCCTTCAGGAATTGTTAAAATGCAAGTTAAATATTTCCCTTTGGCTTACTTCACCACATTTGTAGGAATGAATTTTTCTTACCCAGAAACGGAAATGAAAGGAATTCAGTATAAAGGAAATGGACCTAATCGAGTTTGGAAAAACAGGATGAAAGGCAATCAATTTGGGGTTTGGGAAAAAGGATATAACAATTCGGCAACTGGAGAACCACCCATTAAATACCCAGAATTTAAAGGCTATTATTCGAATATGTATTGGTGTAAATTTATTGGAAGAAACAATACTTTCAAAGTTTACACAGACCAAGAAGATATTTTCTTCAGGTTATTTACGCCAAAAAAATCAAAGGATACAGAATGGGATAACATGAGCCCAACTTTTCCTAATGGAGATATCTCATTTTTAAACGGAATATCGGCCATTGGAACTAAAACTCAAAAGCCAGAAACAACTGGCCCAATGGGAATGAAACACGTATTTTATGATTTTGAGAAAGAACCAGCAAGGGCATTGGATATGACTTTGTATTTTGATTTTACAGGAAACTAAATTTATCCCGCAGATAACAGGGATTTCGCAGATTTTAAAAAGATTTATCTGCGTCATCTGCAAAATCAGCGGGAGCAAATAAAAGATAAATTTTACCGCAAAGACACGAAGAACGCAAAGAAGAGATAAATAAAAATCTGTGAAATCTAAAAA
>SEDG01000050.1 GCA_004295885.1 Pedobacter sp.
TGTGTTGTTAATTAAATTTCCACCAGTCGAAATTGAAGAGATTGCCATTTGGTCCTTTGAAAACAAAGAAAATGTCGTGAATTCCAGTAATCACTTTCTCCGTCTTAAATATTTGGGTTGACCATTTTTCTTGATTGGCTGCCGATTTAAGTACAAAACTAGCTATTATTGGGCCTGTTAGACTGTCTGTTCGGATTTCAATACTTGCACCTTCTAATGCTGCGGATGTTCTTAGTTCAATCGATTTTGCTTCCCTTTTTAAATTTACATTCCCCACTTTTAGGTAGTCGCCAGCATCGATGTCAGTTACGTAAACTCCACTATTGGGGTCAAATGCGGTTTCAATCCCTTCTTGCCACGCGATGGTTTCTGCCTGTGTAATTTGATATGGATTTAGCTTTTGGATCGCCTCAACACCAGCTACCGTATTTTCAATTCTTGGAATAGTACCGTCTGAATTAAATTTAAATTCTTCTACAGCAACAGATCTATTAAAGCCACCGCCCCCTTTTAAGGCGCCATTATGGTAAAAGAAATAAGACTTCCCTTTGTAGTCAATCAGCCCAGGGTGATTAGTAAACGCACCTCCCTTTTTGATGATGGTCATGATGGTATCTTGATATGTCCATGGCCCAGTGGCAGTCTTACTGGTAGAATAGGCCAAGTGTTCTGGAACTCCTCCAGCGGCATACAGCATATAATACAAATCTTTTCGTTTGTGTAACCATGGGCCTTCTTCATACGCTGAAGGTCGTTTGTCTGCATCTTTGTATCGAACACTAAAACCTTCTTTATTCAGCGGAACAGTAATTACTTCGCCTGAATAGGAAATCATATCGCCATTCAGTTTTACATATTTTAAGTATGGATTACCCCAATACAGATAAGCTTGACCATCATCATCAATAAATACAGTAGGGTCAATATCTCCATTACCACTGTGTACCAGTGGCTTGCCAAGCGCATCTTTAAACGGCCCTGTTGGACTTGTAGAAACAGCCACGCCAATTGCCATACCTTTTCCATTAGCTTGGTTTACGGGAACATACCAATAGAACTTTCCATTTCTAAAGGTGCATTGACCAGCCCAAGCATCTTTGTTAGCCCACTTAAATGTTTCGAGCGATAATGGAGAACCTCTATCTGTCCAATTCACCATATCCACTGTTGAATAAGCTCGCCAATCTTTCATGGTAAACCAAGTAGATTTATCTTCGTCATGACCAGTGTATAAAAAAACGGTGTCTTTATATACCAATGGTGCTGGATCTGCAGTATAAACCGTCTGGATAATTGGGTTTTGAGCGCTTGCTAGGAAAGGTATGCAAGTAAAAAGGCACAGATATACTAATCTTTTGAAAACCATAACTTATTTCGCCGAAAATTCCCACCAATCCATATTTACTGCTAGAGTTTCAGATCCGTTTATGGTAATGTAAAGATCTTGTAATCCCGTTGCACCGTCTACCTTACAGCTAACCGTTTTCCAACTTTGGTTATTGTTTGTATTAGGAACTGTGAGTTGCCCCACTACTTTACCTGTCGGACTACCTAAATGTAATTCGATGATGTTATCACTACTTGTGCTAGCAACCGAAATATTAAACTTTTTCGCCCCCTTTTTGCCAAAATCTACACCTTTAATTTTAATCCAATCTCCATTTTTTACATTGGTAACATTTAAGCCACCATTGCTACAAACTTCAGTTTTTACACCTTTTTGTGTATGCATAGTTTCCGCTTCTACACGTGTGTAAGGGTTTAAACCATTAACTTGCGATATGCCATCTTCGGTATAAGTTACTTGTTCGATTGTGCCATCGGCCTTATAATTTAACTTTTCAATTGCCAAGTTTCGTTTAAACTCTGTGGGTATACCTAAGGCGTAGGCCACCTTTCTGTTGTGGTAAACATGATACCATTGGCCCTTAAATTCAAATATGCCTTGATGGTTATTATTGTTATTGTTTGGTGGTTGTGCAGCGACAATACCTGCATAAGTAAATCCAGATGTAGGACTTTTACTTGTCATGTAATCAATCCGCATTTGTGCCCTTGGATTGGTAGAGTATGAAAAGTAATAGATTCCGTTTCTTTTGTGCATCCATGATGCTTCGAAAAACGCAGGTGCAGTGATCGAGGTTGCAGGACCATCTGTACTGATCATGTCCTTATTCAGTTTAATCACCCTCACATTGTTATCGCCATTGCCACCAAAATACATATAGGCTTGACCGTCATCATCAATAAAAGTCATCGGGTCAAATAACCACATGTTTGGTGCAGGAAGTACGCCAGGTGTTTCGGTTTGGACAAGCTTCTTCCCAATTGGATCTTTAAATGGCCCTGTCGGGCTAGTTGAGGTTGCCACTCCAATGCCATTGCCTCCGTTTCCAAAATAAAGGAAGATTTTTCCATCTCGTGCAACTGCGGCTGGTGCCCAAGTTCTTCCTGCCCAAGTCACATCTCTAGGCGCTTCAAAAACAACACCATGATCAGTCCAGTTTTTCATGTCGCTACTCGAAACGCAAACGATCGACTTCATTTTATAGCCACTATTTTTTTCGGCCGTGTTGTCATCATCATTAGAAGCATACAGATATATTCTTCCGTTATAAACTAGTGTACCTGGGTCTGCTAAATGTCGGTAACCAACAATCACATCATCTGCAAAGCTGGATTTAGTGATAAAAAGTGAAAGCGAAAAAATAAGAATCGTAAAAAATGATTTGATGTTCATACTGTATTCAATTTGGGTGATTATTCAATTTACTAAATTATTGAGATAGGCACAGCGCTACTAGTCTATTTCGTCATTTTTACTATTACATTTGATTTATTTGGTCTAAAAAACAAGGTTGATAATTTTGATTGGAAAACATTTATCACATAGATTTGAACAAAGCGCTAGGTAGGTTCAACTTTTTGTAAATAGCTTTGGATAACCTAAATGTAAATCCTTCCCAAATTTTTATAAGCGGTATGAAGAAACTTAAACATATTACTTTCTTGCTTTATTTTTTTCTGGTTAGCATCAACTATATCCAAGCTCAACAAGCACAAAATCCAATTATATATGCAGATGTACCCGATCTCTCGATGATTAGGGTTGGAAAGGTGTATTACATGAGCAGTACCACGATGCACATGAATCCAGGCGTACCCATCATGAAGTCTACGGACCTTGTAAATTGGAAAATAGTTAGTTATGCTTACGATACGTTAGGAAACTCAGATGAGCTTACGTTAGCCAATGGAAAATGGGATTATGGAAGAGGTTCATGGGCAAGTAGTTTGCGCTTTCATAATGGAACATATTATGTAAGTACCTTTTCAGGAACAACTGGAAAAACATACATCTACAGCACTAAAAATATAGAAAAAGGTCCTTGGAAGTGCGTTTCTTTTAAGCCATCGTTGCATGATCATTCGCTGTTTTTTGAGGATGATGGGCGAGTTTACATGGTGTATGGCGCTGGTAAAATTAATTTGGTAGAGCTAAGGGATGATTTGTCTGGAATTAAATCTGCAAAGCCGACGACCATTATTGAGAATGCGAGTCTTCCCGCTGGTTCTGCAGTTGGTTTACAAGCTGAAGGTTCTCAACTATTCAAAATCAATGATAAATATTATATCTTTCATATCACTTGGCCAAAAAATGGAATGAGAACGGTGGTAATTCATCGTTCGGATAACCTTACTGGTCCTTATGAAGGCAAATTAGCGCTCCAAGATTTAGGTGTGGCACAAGGTGGATTAATAAATACGCCTGATGGAAAGTGGTTTTCTTATCTTTTTAGGGATAATGGTTCGGTTGGTCGCATCCCGTATTTGGTTCCAGTTAATTGGATAGATGGTTGGCCAGTATTAGGAGAAAATGGAAAGGTTCCAGCGGTACTTGATCTGCCAGCAAGTAAAGGATTAATTCCAGGAATTGTAGCGTCTGATGAGTTTAGTCGCAAAAAAAATGAACCATCGCTTCCTTTGGTTTGGCAATGGAACCATAATCCAGATAACGCATCTTGGTCGGTAAGCAAACGCCTTGGATATTTGAGAATTACTACTTCGAGAATAGATACAAACATTCTTTTAGCCCGTAACACCTTAACTCAACGCACAATCGGACCAGTTTCATCTGGCTCAATTTCTATGGATATTGCGAATATGAAAAATGGAGACCGAGCTGGATTAATGTTGCTGCAACGCAAATATGGCTGGGTTGGTGTAAAAAACGAAAATGGAAAACGCAAGGTAGTAATGGTAAGTGACCAAAAAGGCACTGTTGAAGGAGATGAAGTTCCAGAAGGTCAGCAAACACTATTTCTGAAAGCAAGTTGCGACTTCAAAAATCGTACAGATAACGGCTACTTTTTTTACAGTTTCGACGGTAAAAACTGGAAAGCTATTGGAGAGCCGTTGCAAATGTCATACACACTGCCGCATTTCATAGGTTATAGATTTGGCTTATTTAATTATGCTACCGAAAACGCAGGGGGCTATGTAGATTTCGATTATTTTAGAATTGAGGCAAAATAAGTTGTCTTTTTGCTCATCATACTTAATTGCCGAATATGAATTATAAGATAAAGTTACTTTCTGTTTTCATTCTAATGAGCTTTTGTGCGATAAAATTTTGCAAGGCACAAGAAAAATCCAATGCAGCGCAATCAAGATATAAACTGACATACGATAAACCCAGTGCCAACTGGAATGAGGCGCTTCCCATAGGTAACGGTTTTATTGGGGCGATGGTTTTTGGTGAAGTTCAACAAGAAAGGCTCCAATTAAATGAGACTACAATTTGGGGCGGCGGACCAAACAATAATGTCGATACGGAAGCAAAAGCAGCTATTGATGAAGTTAGAAATTTATTAAACCAAAGGAAGTATGTCGAAGCACAAACCTTGGCAAACCAAAAATTGGGGCCAAAGGGAAATAGCGGAATGCCATATCAATTAGCTGGTAACCTATACATCGACTTTCCTGGTCATGAAAGCGCAGGAAATTATCAAAGAGACCTAGATATTGAAAACGCAATTGCTACGGTTAGTTATACGGTTAATGGGGTAAAGTTTAAAAGAGAGTATCTTACTTCTTTCACAAGAAATGTTTTGGTAGCAAGGTTAACCGCTGATCATCACAACTCCATTAATTTTAAAGCTAAGCTACAAAGTCCGCTTGCTCAGAAAATGTACGCAAAGGATAATGATTTAATTCTTGATGGAAAGGGAAGCGACCACGAGAATCAGAAAGGTAAAATAAAGTTCAATGTAGTGGCAAGGGCGAAAACAATAGGCGGGTTTTTCCGTGTGGATAGTTCGGGCATTACGATTGAAAACGCAGACACTGCGATCATTTTTCTTGCCATTGCCACTAACTTTGTTAACTATAAGGACCTATCGGCAGATCCACTTGCTCGAGCGTTAAAAACACTCAATAGCAATATTCAGAATGTTGATGATTTATTTGCTGGGCACAAGACGTTCTATAAGAATTATTTTAATCGCGTCAAGCTTGATTTAGGAACCTCTGAAGCCATAAAAAAGCCTACCAATATCCGTATCCAAGAGTTTGCAAACGGAAGTGATCCGCAATTGGCCGAACTCTATTTTCAGTTTGGAAGATACCTGCTCATTTCTTCTTCTCAGCAAGGTTCACAACCAGCCAATTTACAAGGAATTTGGAATGGCGAGCTAAAAGGACCTTGGGATAGTAAGTATACGGTCAACATTAACACAGAGATGAACTATTGGCCTAGCGAAGTCACCCAGCTTTCGGAGTTAAATGCCCCATTATTTAAGATGATTGAAGATCTTTCTGTAACAGGAAAGGCTTCAGCACAACAAATGTATGGCGCAAGGGGATGGATGTTGCATCATAATACCGACATCTGGCGTAGTACTGGAATAGTTGATGGTGCATTTTGGGGACTTTGGCCAACGGCAAATGCTTGGCTTTGTCAGCATTTATGGGAACATTATTTGTACACAGGTGATCAAGCTTTTTTGAAGAAGTATTATCCAATCATGAAATCAGCATCACAATATTTTTTAGATGTCCTGCAAGCCAGTCCAGGGCATAATTGGCTAGTTGTGTCTCCCTCAGTATCTCCAGAACATGAATATATTAATGGAAAAACAGCAGTCTCGGTAACCTCAGGGGCAACAATGGATAATCAGTTAGTTTTTGATTTGTTTAGTAATGTAGCAAAAGCAGCAAAAGAATTAAAGATTGATGCATCCTTTGCCGATAGCTTAAATCTTTTCAAAGCTAAACTAGCGCCAATGAAAATTGGCAAGCATGGTCAGTTACAAGAATGGTTAGAAGATTTAGATTCACCTACGGATAACCACAGACATGTTTCTCACTTGTATGGTTTGTATCCAAGTAATCAGGTATCTCCTTTTCGCAATCCAAAATTATTTGCGGCAGCTAAAAATTCTATGCTTTATCGGGGAGATGTATCCACGGGCTGGTCGATGGCTTGGAAAATTAATCTTTGGGCTAGATTGCTGGATGGAAACCACGCCTATAAATTAATCACCGATCAAATTAAACCTGTAGCACAACAATCTGGAGGAACCTATCCTAACTTTTTTGATGCGCATCCTCCGTTTCAGATAGATGGCAACTTTGGCTGCACTGCTGGGATTTCAGAAATGCTGATGCAAAGCCATGATGGAGCCGTTTATTTATTGCCAGCATTACCAGATGCTTGGCCGAAGGGAAGCGTACAAGGTTTAGTCGCACGAGGAGGTTTTAAAATAGACTTAGCCTGGGAGGATAAAAAAATCACCAAATTAGTCATCCATTCTAGTTTAGGAGGGAAGTGCAGATTGCGATTAAATCAAGCTGTTGTTCATAAACTTCTAAAAGCAGCGAAAGGCAAAAATCCGAACAAGTTTAATCAGTTAGCAGAGATTAAAGAACCTTTGATTGGAAGCACCGATAAAGAGTTAAAAGTGAATATTCCAACAACTTGGCAATACGATTTTATGACAACGCCAGGAAAAAGCTATGTTATTATTGATAAAAAAGAAAACTAATATATTGTTATGAAAAAAGCACTATTTACCGTACTCGCCCTATTGACAGGTTATGTTGCAGCTATCGCCCAAACAGGCCAAGCTCCCGAAGGATTTGATCAATTGAATACTTCCATCGCCCATGGCAAATTAGATACCGTTACTTACGATTCGAAAACCGTTGGCGTAAAACGTCACGCTGTGGTTTATCTACCACCAAACTATAACAAACAAAAAAAGTATCCTGTGTTATATCTTTTACATGGCATTGGTGGCGATGAATTTGAGTGGCTAAACCAAGGACGACCAGAACGAATCATGGATAATCTTTATGCGCAAAAGAAAGTAAAAGACATGATTGTTGTGTTGCCTAATGGAAGAGCGATGGAAAATGATCGGGCTACTGGCGATATCATGGCAAAAGATAAAGTGGCTGCGTTTGCTAATTTCGAACGGGATTTGCTAGATGACCTTATCCCTTTCATCGAAAAGCAATATCCTGTTATCAGTAATAGAGAAAGTCGTGCCCTTGCCGGATTATCTATGGGTGGTGGACAATCGTTAAATTTTGGATTGGGAAATTTGGGCAAATTCGCTTGGATTGGAGGATTTTCATCAGCTCCAAATACCAAAATGCCAGATCAGTTGTTACCCAATCATACCACGGCAAAAGATCAAATCAAACTGCTTTGGATTTCTTGTGGAGATGAAGATCGTTTGCTTGGAATTAGCGAGCGCACAAGAGATTACATGATCGAGCATAAGGTGCCACATATTTTTTATAAAGAACCAGGAAAGCATGATTTTAAGGTTTGGAAAAATGATTTATATCTTTTTTCTCAACTCCTGTTTGTGAAAAAATAGGTTTCAGGTACTTTAAAACCTTCGTCATTACGAGAATCGATTTTTCATCGTTCGAAGCAATCTCCTCCTTGCAATTGACACAATAATATGAAGGAGATTGCTTCGCTTTGCTCGCAATGACGCTCAAGGTGCAAGTTAATCACTACTTTACAGCAACACCAGCTTCAGTTTGAACGATTTTCTTTATCGTACCATCAGCATTGTAAAACATTTCGTCAATACAAATAGAACGCCTGTAGCTTCCGCCGGTTGGCAGCGAACCGTTGTGGTAAAAGAAATAAGATTTTCCCTTATAATCTAAAACACCAGGATGCGTAGTAAAGCTATTAGGTACATTTTCTTGAATGATGCCCTGATAAGTCCATGGACCAGTTATGCTTTTAGCTGTGCAATATTCAATCATTTCTGGCTTGGTGCCTTTGCTGGCATATAATAAGTAGTAAAGATCTTTTCTTTTGTACACCCAAGGACCTTCAATATAGTTTTTAGGGTTGATGATGTTAATCTCGCCATCCATTTCTATCATATTCTTTTTTAACTTCACCCATCTACAACTGCCATTTCCCCAAAACATATAGGCCTGTCCATCATCATCAATCATTACCGTCGGGTCAATATCATCCCAAGCATGTTTTAAGTCTGTAGTCATTTCATTTATTATTAATGCTTTCCCAATGGCATCTTTATAAGGACCAGTAGGATGATCAGAAACGGCAACACCTATAGCCGCTCCTCCATTACTTCTGTCGTCTTTTTTATGGAAGGTAGATACAAACCAGTAAAATTTACCGTCGCGTTCTATACATTGTGCGGCATAGGCATCTCCTGTAGCCCATGAAAAGGTTTTTGGTGAAAGCGCTGCTCCATAATCTTTCCAATTCACTAAATCCGTGGAAGAGAAAACATGCCAGTCGGGCATTTTATAATTGGTAGCAGAAACTGATGCCGTATCATGACCCGTAAACAGGAAAACGGTATCTCTATAAACAATTGGAGCAGGATCTGCTGTAAAGATATGTTTGATGATAGGATTCTGAGCGTTTGCCAAAAAACAGTTAAATATTAGAGAGAATGCAATTAGAATATTCTTTTTCATTTTTCGTGTTTATTAAAGGTTTAGCTAATACAGGAAATCTCCTTTACTTTTTAAAATTGATTACTTCCCAATATGCTTTTTTCGGTTTAAACTGAGCATCAAAAAGTAATGGATAATTTTTTCTTCCTGGAACAGGATAGGTGTCAAGCCAAGTTCTACGGTCTGAAATGTTCCAAAACGTAACATTAGTGATTATGTTTTTATATCTCCTAAATACATCAAATACCATTTTGTACTTTGCCATTTGCTGGGCTTCTAATGCGGGTGTAAATTCATCAGACTCGTTTGCACCTTTTGCACGTTTAAATTTTTCCCATGGATAAATAGAAATGTCAAGTTCCGTAAATTGAACTTTGAGTCCTAAGGACGAATACCTTTCAATTGCGGTTACGAGTTCAGTTTCTGTAGGTTCTTGTATCGACCAATGTGCCTGTAAGCCTACACCATCTATTGGAACACCTTTTTCCTTTAAACTTTTGAGGAGCCTGTAAACCCTTTCTCTTTTTTCAGGGCGTTCGGTATTATAATCGTTGTAATATAATTTTGCCTCAGGATCTGCAGCATGCGCATATTCAAAAGCCTTAGTGATAAAGTCATCTCCGCATATTTGGTACCATTTAGAGTCGCGAAGATATTTGGTGGAGTCATCATCGATGGCTTCGTTTACCACATCCCAAGCATATATTTTTCCCTTATATCTGCCAACTACTGCCTCGATGTGAGTTTTTAACCTTTGTAAAAGCACTTCCTTGGTAACTTGTTTGCCATCTTTACCTACAAAAAACCAAGAAGGAGCTTGCTCATGCCAACAAAGGTTATGTCCACGCACTTTAATGTTGTTTTTCACGGCAAAACTCACAATAGAATCGGCTGTAGACCAGTTAAACTTTCCCTCAACAGGCTGCAACATTTCCATTTTCATGTCGTTTTCTGCCGTAACACTGTTAAAGTGTTTTTTAATGAGTACCGCCTCTTCTCCAGCTAGGTTTCTTTTGCCAACTGCAACACCAATGGAAAAATAATTTTTGTAAAAATCCTTTAATCCACGTGGATCATCTTGGTAGTTTAAGGCTGATTGTTTGGTTTTACAAGACCCTAAAATGATGATTAGGAGTAGTGTTATAATATATTTTTGGTTGATAATTAGTCGCTTCATCGAGTATTTATTTAATCAATCTATTTAACTTTTGCTAAGTCTTTTGAGCTTATTCTTCTTTCAATTTGTAACCTAAAAGGGATAACATTTTTGCACCATACCTTTTCCCTAGCATGCGATATCCCTCAGCAGAGAAATGAAGATTGTCTGGTCCATCAGGGCAACCAGCTGAAGAAATTACATGTGAATTAGGAATAGATTGAGGCAAAGTGGCTATGATGGCATTCATGCTAGCGCAAACTCCACCTTGATCTGCGTTCACCACCTCTCCAGCAAGTAACGGAATAGCTTTAGCTTCAAGGTTAAGGTCTGTCAATAAGTTTTGATATACATTTTTAACTTTATCAGGCCATGTTTTATCGCCAGTATTTGACTCTCCTTGATGCATTAAAATCCCTTTGATTACGCCGCTTTTTTGAGCAATTTTTGCCATTTCTACTAAACGCCCATAGGGATTCCCATCATATTCCTTCAACATTCCCTTCATCCAGTCTGGAGCGGTTACAGTATAAGATTGATAGTTGCCTTTATCAAAAAGTTCAATTTTGCAACCTCCAACGGCTACATTAATTACGCCAACCTTGATGTTTTTCGGAAGATTGGCAACTAATGTTCTCCCAAAATAATCTACAGGGCCTAAGCCAGTTTTGCACCTAACCAACGGCGGTATGGCGGTATACCAATTACCCTTGGTTCGGTTCAAATTTGCACAATCAACGGCTTCCAATATTTGAAAGCGTTTATCTACATCGATGGTGTCTTTAGCTTCGAAAGCAGCGCTTCCTTCCATGTTCGATTGGCCGAAAGCTAGGAAAATATAAAAATTAGGGTCTTGCGAAAACGATGGTAGACTTGTGAACAGCAATGCTGAGCAAAATAAAATGGTTCGTAAACTTTTCATACTATTATATAAAGGTTATTGAATTTAGAATTTGATGACTTCGTAATAAGCTTTTTTAGGCTGTAATTCGGTGTCGAAAAGTAATGGATAGTTTTTTCCTGCTAGGGCTATTAATTGACCAATGAGCTTGCAAGCCTACACCGTGTATAGGCACTCCTTTAGCTAAAAGGTTTTTAAGCATTTTATAGATTTTATCCCTTTTACCTGCGTTTTCAGTATTGTAATCATTGTAAAACAAAATTGCTTTTGGGTCTGCTTGGTGGGCATATCTAAACGCTTGTTCTATAAACTCTTCTCCTGCAATTTTCAGAAATGGCGATTTGCGGTAGAAACTAGTATCGTCTGCAATAACCTCGTTTACCACGTCCCAGGCATATATTTTTCCGCGGTAGCGAGATACCACTGTTTCGATATGACTTTTCATCCTGCCTAGCAGAACTTCCTTTGAAACTTGCTGACCTACCGAATCTTTAAAAAGCCAAAAAGGCGTTTGAGTATGCCATACCAAACAATGCCCTCTTACTTTTATTTTATTCGCAACTCC
>SEDG01000453.1 GCA_004295885.1 Pedobacter sp.
GTTACACTTTGTAGCGGCGCTGGTTGGTTTGCAGGTTTTTTAGACCCAGAGCTAGCCGAAGAAGTTTTTAAGAACAGAGAAGTTTGTTTTGCAGGAAGTGGAGCAGTAGGAGGAACAGCCATTAAGACCGAAAGCGGGTATACTATAAATGGTCACTGGAACTATGCAAGTGGTGCATTACACGCCACTATATTTACCGCAAACTGTAATTTGCAAAATGAAGATGGTACTCCAATTTTATCAGACGAGGGAGAACAAGTCATTAAATCTTTCATTTTATTTAAGGATGAAATAACCATTTTGCCAGGGTGGTCTTATTTTGGTTTAATTGCAACGGGTAGTCACGCATTTGAAGCTAAGGATTTACACGTACCATTAAACCGAACTTTCCAAATTAATAAGGATATAAAAGTTGATATTCCTGGTTTCGACTATCCGTTTTTGCAATTGGCAGAAACAACTTTAGCGGCGAATAGCGCAGGCTTGGCTAAGCATTTTTTGCAACTGGCAGAAGAATTATTTTACCACAGAACTGGAATAAAGCGTTACAAAGAAAGTCAGTTGCTTTATTTTGACATAGAGTTTAAGCGTTGTAAAACGGATTTTGAAGAAGCCAGAAATGAGTTTTACGAAGCATTTGATTTTTCTTGGGTAAGCTTGATGAACAAAAAATCAATCGATGAAACGCTACTAAAAAATGTAAGTTTAGCGAGCAGAAAGCTAGCTCACACCAGCAGAAAAATTACCGATACGCTATATCCCTATTGCGGATTAGAAGCAGCCAAAAAAGAATCAGAAATTAACAGGGTTTGGCGAGACATACACACGGCAAGTCAGCATTCGCTTTTAACCTTTGAGGATTAGCTTAAAATAAAAAGGCTTCGATTATTTTCGAAGCCTTTATTGTTAAAGAGTTTTAGTTTTCATTTTTATTAAGGTGTCGCGAAAATTCTTGTAGGGTTTACCATTAGTTTTTGCATAACTGATGGCCAACTCCTGCGTTTTAACCGACTGTTCATAGTAGCCGAGTTGGTAAAATAAGTGTGCTAAGGTGTCAAAATAATTACCATCATTACTTAATTCAATGGACCTCGTACTCCACATCACAGCCTTAAGAAGATAGTTTATATTTTTTGTGCCTGTTTTATAGAAATCCCACGCAGCTTTATTTAATATGTTTGCATAAACATTGCTATTATTAACAGGAATTGATGAGATTGAAATTGTTCTATTTGTTATTCCAATCGCTGCGACTACAATACTATCTTCTTTTGTCTTGACAACAGTTGCTGTCGAGAAGGGCATGTTCTTTAATAGCTGAGATTGAACATATTTTTGCTGCAATTTTCCAATTGTATCTGCACTTAATGACATATAGTTAGTGTCATAGAAAGGGACAGCATTCTTTAAAAAACTCGTAGTATCTCCCACACCTTTATAATAACTTAACATTGTAGAGCTATAATTTATATGGCCATAGTTTCCCGCCAAATCTTTTAGGTAATTAGCTACCGCTTTAGCCTGTTCCATATTTTTTGATTTGATTGCACTATTTAAAGTGTTATTTGTTATCGCAGCTCTAATCTTGCTAAAATTGCTAGGTGTGCTCCTTTGATATACCATACTAACCATATGTTTATTCGAAAAGGCAGTTTTAAATGCCTTTCCGTCTGCATAGGGCCCAGCTTCTAAAATAAACAATATAGCCTCGTAATTATTTAATTGTTCAGGCGAAAGCTTTGCTACATACTTTTCTATAAGTTCCGCATTGTCTGTAATTCCTATCGATTTTCGAGCCTCAATAAGTTTTCGTAGAATAGAAATATTATTTAAGTCATCATAATACTCACTTTCAAGTTGCGAAATTGATTTTTCATCCTTTTTTTCAATAGCTTGATTAATCATTATTTCATACTTTGAAGTAACAGGAGAGTATCCAGTCTCTTTAAAGAAGGCCTCTTCATTAAAGTGTAGGAATAAAAATGTTGGTAATGTATTGACTTTGTATTTTAAGATTAAATGTTTTATAGATGGATTGTTTAAATCTGTCTTATAAACAATAAAACTTTCTATCATCAATTTGACTATATCTGGATTGTAGAGCGTTTTTTTCGCATTAATGACAGTTGTCTCTTCTGAATTTGTTTCTATTATAAATAATATTGGTTTATTGTTAATTTTTGAAAAGCTAATAGCTTCTTTGTATGATTTTACACCGATTGAATTTTGTGCAAATCCACAGACTGGGGCTAAAAAGAATAAAATTAGTCTATAATATATTTTCATGTTTATAGATATTTCCCTAATATATAAAATCCCCATCCAATTTAATGAATGAGGATTTTAAAAATTAGTTAATCTTAATTACTGATATTGAATATAACTCGGAATCGGTTTTAATTTCATCAACTCTTCTGGTGTCATCAATCGGTTTGGTGCTTTTTTCAAATCATTT
>SEDG01000454.1 GCA_004295885.1 Pedobacter sp.
GCTTACGACCAAGCTTCTGGCAATTTGTTCGCCGCAGTTTACAAAGGTTCAAAACCTCAATTCCCTAATTATGATTTATTTGTAATTGATGGCAAGAAAAAACCAACAGATACTTACATCCTATCTAATAATCAAAAAATAAAAGTAAAATCACTTTCGTTGTTAGCCGCAGGAACCAATGATGTAAAATCTGGTATCAGAGGCTGGTCCTTTCCTTATGGCGCTACAGGTTTGTTGCCATTGGGCGATGGTTTGTTCTATATCTCACATAACAGCAAAGCTAAAGACGGTCAACAACAGACAACCATTTACAAGTATAAATGGGTTGGTGATGAGAAAAAGGCATTTGAGTTGGTGAAGTAATTTTTTTATTCGTCATTGCGAGCCTCTGTTTTTCACAGGGCGTAAAAATCTTTTAAAAATAACGTTGCCTGCAAGTTTCCTGCCCAATGCTCAGGCTTGCCTCGGTTAGCCACCGAAAGGCTCTTACCTTTCCCTTGATGGAAAGGTAACCAAAGATCAAGGCTTAATAGCATTTCTCGGTCTGATACGTCAAAGTGGGTTTAGGACACAGGCTGAGCCACTCCGCTGAAGGAGCTCCATTCCTCCACCCTGTTTGGGACAGTTGACACTGAAAGGAAGTTCAACCACTTTAACTACCATACCTTCGGAATGCTACAAGGCCGTCCTCTTACTTGGGAAAGGGTTGTGGGGTTTTGAAGGGTTGCATGCGTAATACCCAATAAGTCAATTGATTGCGAGGGTCGGTTCTTCACCGCCCGAAGCAATCTCCTTGAAATTCTTTTTACGTTCTGTTTCTTAAACTATGCTGTCCCCCTCTGGAGGGGGCAAGGGGGAGGTTTAAGAATAATAATCTTTCTCTGAAAGTTTCCAATCCAACACTTAGGCTTGCATCGGTTCGTTATATAATAGTTTGTTTATATCTCTTACATTAATCCAGCATTTTTTCAGATTTCAAGCTAAGCTATTTAACTCTATACAACAGCTCTGCAAATGGAACAATAGCAGTTACTTGTGGATTATGGTCTGCTTCTAACACCTCAACAGGTATTTTCCTTTTTCTTGCACGTTCTGCCTGTGAAAAAAAATCATCTTTTTCAGGAACAGTGCCTTTAGCTACAGTCAGCACATATTGTGCAGGAATACTAGAAACGCCTCTTTTTAAATGAAGAATTTCCGTGAATGTTTTAAGTGATTGAGGTACATCTTTTGGTATAGGCTGACTTGCCTTAACCCAAGCTGGGACTAAAAAACCATTTGTCTGACTTTTAATTAAACCATCCATTTTTCCGCTAAATACTGTAGCTACACTTTCACCATCATTGGGCAAAAAAGCATCTACATAAATCATTTTTTTAATGCGGTTAGGGATACTATCAGCAACGCCTGTAATTACCATCCCTCCGTAACTATGGCCAACTAATACAACATCGTACAAATTTTCGTAAAGAATTTGATTCACCACATCTTTAACATGTGTACTAAGATTAACATCTGCCGTTGCTAAATGAGCCCTTTCTCCTTGCCCCGTTAAAGATGGTCTATAAACCTTACAGCCTTTAGCAGTTAAAATGGAATCGACTTTTTTAAAGGCATAACTTCCACCCCAAGCACCGTGAACAATTACGTAGACAGTTTTTTTTGATTCTTGGGCAGATAGATTTAACGATAGACCTATCAATAGAATGGGCAACCAAATTTTAAGTTTCATTTTAATATTTTTTTATGTCTACCACCATTTGTAAGATGATGGTATTAAATTGAATTGATAAACCCAATATAAGTATTTAGTAATAATTAGATAGATTTAATCCTTAAACTATAAACTAATCTCCCGCAGACAATCTCCTCTTTGCAATTCATTATACACCTCGTTCTCTTTATCTATGCTTTCCCTTAATCAGTAGTTGGGAACTGCAAGCCTCCTACCTATACTTAAAGCAGTATAGGACTAAATAATTTCCTTATTATATTGCTAATTTAATTAGTAAATATCCAAGACAACACTTCTTGTTACTAATAAGAATGTTAGTATATCCCTATAAATTGTTAATAATTACTAACATTATTAGTATTACATTTGTTATTATAATTAGTTAAGACAATAATAGTCTTACTTTTTTTTAAAATGACAACAGCTAAAAAGGAAATATTGGAACAATTGCAAAAGCAGATTCTAGCAATGGAAGGCTTTAAGAATGAACCAATTACCAAAGGCGATGGATTTGGTTTGGGAGCGCTTGAAAACAGTTTTCCTAATGGCATATTCCCTAGGGGTTGTATTCAAGAATTTTTAACTACCAACCCTGAACAAGCTGCTGCAACAGAAGGTTTCATGGCAGGTTTAATGGCTAAATTAATGGAAACTGGAAATCCTTGTCTATGGATTAGCCGCAACCGAAAGCTCTTTCCTCCTGCCCTGCAAAGCTTT
>SEDG01000455.1 GCA_004295885.1 Pedobacter sp.
GCATCGGTTAAATTGTTGAATAAAACTGGGCGAGGATTATCCTTATATTCATCAACTAAGGCAAAGAAAGACTCTTCTAATAAATTATATTTCTTCCCAGAATCAAGCAATATACTTTGAGAATTTTGCTCATTATCAAATACGAACTTATTGTTAACCATTAAAAATGGAAGCAATCCAAACTCGATATGGCCATCTCCTGCTAGAGTTTTTAAAGCTTGAATAACGTGCTCATATGCTTCGTTTTCATAAGTATGATTAACCAATGCATTACGAATACCATCAATTGCATGTTGCAAGGTTACATCTGATAAAGTGATTACCGTAAAACCATCAAACTTAAATTTGCTCAATGGAATTATCTCTTGTAGTAAATCTATTTCGGTACCCTCCTGAATTTGAGCTGCCACTAGTTCAAAATTTAATTCAGGTAAATCACCATCGTAAGTTATATCTATAAATTGGGTATCGGCATTTATATTGTAAAACTGCGTTAAATGAGTTTCTGGATTGGTATAAGCGTATAAAATTTCGTTCTTTAGGATGGTTGTATAGTTATAGAATCTATTCAAAATCATTCTATAAATAAACTGTAATTGTTGTTTTTCCTTGGACGCTACCTCTCCATCATTCTTTTTCTGCTCTGCATGTAAAGAAAGAATATCGTGAAAAGCATCAGTACTAAAGAAAATTTTATCTGGAACTGGTGTGCTTAACGCCCAGTATAAATCTTTCTCATTAGCCATTAAAGGCGTTAAAATGGTAAAAATTAATTCAAGTGTATCTTTATAGTTTTCTAAGTCCTCAGCGTGGATTTCATTACGAAGCGAATCTTCCTTTTCTATCTTTTCTAATAAAAAACGATAAAATTCTGCCTTTAAAGTCTTTTCTGTTTTAAGCCTTCTCTTTAAATAAGAGATTAATGGCCTAAAAGACAGCGTAGCTTCTACATGGCAACTTGTTTGCTCGTTATTTTTATTAATTTGGATTACGCTCGTGTTCATGTCTTTCTTTTAATACCTAAAACTCATAGAAGCATAAGGATACCAGCCTTCTTTAGAATGTCCCATTACAAAACGGAAGATTGCTAATGAAGCTGGTGAAAAATATAGACCTCCCCCTACTCCGTGATGCCATAAATCTGATTTTTCGTTACTATTCCAAACTCTACCAACGTCATAAAAGCCCATTAAACCTAATTGACCCGGCAAAACATAACTTACAAAATCTCCAAGTTTTGCTCTTAACTCTACGTTGTTGTAAAAGCTGTGCTGACCAGCAAATCTAAATTGACGATAGCCTAATAAATTTCCTTGTCCGCCTAAAAATAAGTTCTGATAAAATGCCGGCTTACCAACAGTTATACCTCCACCAAATCTATCTGCTAATACAAATTTAGCTCTTCCATCGAGATTTTTATATAGTGCGATGCTTGCTGTGAACTGTCCGTAAGAATTTGCGTACTTATTTAGGCTTTTGTAAGCAGCCCATTTAAAATCAACATAACTTCCTAAAGTTGGCAAAATGTCGTTATCTCGCGTGTTATTAACGAAATTTACAACAACACCTCCATAAATCTTGTCTTTTTCAATCTTCAAACTATCGAAAGAATGGAGTTGTAAATTATTTGTAATAAAACGTCCGACGTTATCATCCTTGTCAAATTTGTAATATTGAAACAGTGTTCCTATGCTAAAAGTAGATTTTGGTCTTCGCCATCTTAGTCCAGGTTCTAATTGATAAATGTTAAATCTTGCTCTATAAAATCTAATACTATTCGCATCTCTGTCGTACTTTGTTTCATTACCTACACCGAAGAAGTTCTGCGTATTATCTGGCGCATTAGCTATCGCTTTTAAAACGAAATCTGCTTTGCCGACTGCTTTTAACCAATCTCCACTGTAATCAAATTTAAATGCTCCAGTTGCAAAAGAATATAGGAATGAAAAATGTTGCGAGTTACCGTAGGGCTGTTTCCTGAAACCAGGATTAATCATCTTATAATTTAAGCCTAACAGTAAACCATCATCATTGTTAAACCCAACTGCAGCATTTAAAGATGTACGACTATACATATCCTTCCCTAAATACGACACGTTGGAAGTATCAACAGCCAATTTTTTACGCAGCATGTTTTCATCTCCGCCTGCAAACGTAGAATTACCATTCTTTCTGCCGAACAATTGAACCGACCTCGATGCATTTGGAATATCATAATATTTTTTACCTGCACCAGCAATAATCCTTAATTTAATGTTTGATGTTTTATTATCTAACAGCAAACTATCGTTTCCATCCTTTGTGTACAAACGAATTTCTTTGGTTACTTCAGGGTCGAATGTTCTGCTAAAGATTTCATCTTTAATATCTCCATCTTTAGAGATTTTATTGATTTGAACTTTCAAATGCTGACCAGCAGAGTCTGTAATTAACACACGCTCATTTTTAT
>SEDG01000456.1 GCA_004295885.1 Pedobacter sp.
ACAACCAATGCTTTTAAAAATGGAGAAGCGCAACAATTGCGTTTGGCATTTGAAGAAGTAACGGGTAAAGATTTATCTCAATATTTTAATCAATGGTATTATGCTGGTGGTCACCCGATATTAGACGTAAAATATGATTACAAAGATGGCAATGCAACCATTAGTGTAAAACAAACTCAGGCCGCAGAGGTACAAACATTTACATTGCCCTTGAAAGTTGATATTTATGCTGGTGGTAAGAAAATCTCAAAGGATATAGTAATCAATAGCAGAGAGCAAAGCTTCAGTTTTCCTGTTTCGGCAAAGCCAGATTTAATTGATTTTGATGTAGATAAAATATTGGTAGGTGAGTTAAAAGACACTAAAACATTAGAAAATTACATCTTCCAATATAGCAATGCTCCATCTTACGTAAATAGAATAAAAGCGATTGAGTATGCTGTTGCTAAAAGTAAGGAATCAGCTGCCCAACAATTATTAACCTTGGCTTTAAAAGACCAAAATGATGCCATTAGAGCGTTGGCAATTAAAGGATTTGACTTAAAAAATGAAAAAGTTAAAGCTGCTGTCGCACCAATTTTGGTGTCATTAGCTAAGCAAGATAAAACTTCCAATGTAAGAGCCGCGTCAATATCTAAATTAGCTAGTTCTGGCGATAAAACTTATTTGCCAGTTGCTCAAGCAGCTTTAAAAGACCGTTCTTACAAAGTGATTGGTGCCGCGGTACAAAGCATAAATAAATTAGACCCTAGCTCATTATCGGGTGTAGTTGCTGGTTTAGATGCTGATACAAAAGCACACATCCCAAGTGATTTAGCTTTAGTGTACGCTGCTTTGGGCGACGATTCTTACAACGAGTTCTATTTAAACATCATTAACAAAGCAGACATCAACAAGTTAGCACAAACCGTTGGCGGATATTATACTTATCTAATGAATAACAAAAATCCTAAAATTACTCAAAGCGGTTTGCAGGCTATTATTGCAAACATGGATAGGACTAAATTGACTCAGTATTGGGGCAAACAATTCGTAAAGAATTTTACTGATGCAGAGCAGGCAAAATTAAAAGAAGCTGAAACCGCCTCGGGAGAAGCAAAAGATAACCTAATTAAACGAGCTGCTTATTTCAAAGCAGCGGCTGATGAATTAGCGAAGAAATAAGACCATTTAAACTTTAAGCCGCAGATTTGCAGATTTGTTATTATTAATCTGCGAATCTGCGGCTCTTTTATGCTTTAAGCTTTATGTTTAATTACAATTATCCTTCCTTCTCGTATCTATCAAGTAAATTATTTTCCAGCCATCTTCTCCCTTAAAAAGTTGGAAAGAGTTTACACCACAATGGCTAAACTTATCACCTACATAAAACTTATAATCAGTCCACACACTAGCTAAATTTGCATCAATTAATATTTTCGTAAACACAATCCTTTCATCATATTTTTCGGTGTGAGGGATGGCAATGCTTTTAATGAAATCGTTGATGTTTTCTGTTCTTACTACGGATTTTCCATCTTTCATTTTAACAATTGTTTCCAATGTATTCTTTGTGGCAAATGCCTTTCTTAACATTGCTGTGTCTGCATTTCTCATTCCATCAAATAGTAAATTAATGGTTGCCTTTACTGCATCTTCTTCACTTTTGGCTTGCGCAAATGCTTGGTTAAAACCTAAAACAATCAATAATAAAAAAAGGTATATATGTTTCATGACTTGAATTTTACTAATTTTTAATTAAATATATGTTATTTTTGTAATTACTAAAAAGGAACACATCTCTATAGACGAACAAGCCTAAGGGCATTCTCGGTTTAACATACTTAAAAGTTTTATTACTAGTTAATTACCCTTTTGGGTGTTTGTATGTTGAAAATTATTTTCTTTACTCGCTTTATAAATAATTAAACTTATAAGGATTTTAAAATAGAGGGATTTGTTCTTTAAATATTCAATACATGGAAGAAGAATTTGAATTTGATTTTAATGATGATGCGCAACACTCTGTAGAACGTTACGAAGAAATGATCCGCAATCAGGACCAGTACTTTTTTGATGCCCAAGCATTCGAATACATCATCGATAATTACATAGAAAAGAACGACCCCGTTAAAGCACTACAGGTTGTAGAATATGCTTTGAATCAGCACCCGTACGCTGCGGTTTTTTTAATTAAGCAAGCACAATTATTGTTATTTACTAATCAAGTAGATAAGGCGTTTTCGGCGCTAGAAAAGGCAGAAATGTTAGAGGCATCTGAGCCTGATATCTATGTTTTACGCGGTAATATTTATCAAAATTTAGACCGCCACGCAGAAGCTTTAGAAAATTTCGAAAAAGCATTAACACTTGCTGAAACCACTGATGAGATTTTATTGCAAATGGCGTACGTGTATCAAAATATGCACGACTATGAAACTGCAATTGTTTACATCAAGCGTAGCTTAGA
>SEDG01000457.1 GCA_004295885.1 Pedobacter sp.
CAGATCGTTAAACTTAATCACTTGTGCTATAATTGGATAACGCAACTTCCATCCATTTCCAGCTGCAGAATCTGTCTGATTATCATAACGTAAATTATAAGAACCGACGTTCATTTGTTGAGCGAAAATTGTACCTGATAATAAAAATATTAAGAGTGTTGTAAAAGCAAAACGTTTCATTTGTTTAATTGTTAATTGGTGAAATTTTAAGGACTAACAAGTCATCAACTCTGTTAAATTTTATCTTTATACTCCAGCTGCAAAGCGTTTAGCCGCTCCTTTAAGGTTTTAATGAGCAGTTCTTGTTTTGGATCATCATATAGGTTATGCATTTCCTTGGGATCCTTTTTCAAATCGTACAATTCCCAAGTATCAACAGGATCATAAAAATGGATCAATTTGTAGCGCTCTGTTTTAATGCCGTAATGCCTAGTTAAACCGAATGATTTTTCGTAGTAATGATAATAAACCTCTTTGCGCCAGTCTTCATCTTTACCAGTTCTAAGCAGCTTTTTCATAGATACGCCCTGCATATCTTCAGGTATTTTAATGCCAGAAAGGTCTAACAAGGTGGGTGCTATATCAAGATTAAGGACGTACGAATTTGTTTTTTGTTTGCCTTTAAAACCTGCTGGGTATTTAATCATCATCGGCGTTCTAAATGATTCTGTATACATGAAACGCTTATCGTACAAACCATGTTCGCCTAAATAAAACCCTTGATCAGAAACATACACTACAATCGTATTTTCCGATAAATGTTGGTCTTGTAGGTACTGCAGCACCCTTCCAACATTATCATCGAGCGAATTAACCACCCTTAAGTAGTCCTCCATGTAACGTTGAAATTGAAACCTTACAATCTCATCCTTAGTTTTTAAGGTATTAAAAATTTCATATTCTTTTTGATAGGCAGCATCCCAAACTTTACGTTCTTCAGGCTTTAGCCGCTGTATTTCTCTTTGATATTCGGCAGGCGCCCAATCATTTATCTTATTTATCGGACAAGTATCGCAAGGTATTTTGCTATCGTAACGGATATCTAAATGATCTTTCATGGTTACTTGCTGAATTTGCAAGGCTTTCCTGCCTTTGTAATCATCATAAAAGTTCGATGGTAGCTTAAACTTCTTGTCGTTAAACTTTTCTAAATACTTTAAAGGCGGCATTACATTTCTGTGCGGCGCTTTGTGATGTAACATCAAAAAAAAAGGAGCCTGATCTTTGTTTTTGCTTACCCAGTCCAACGCCAAATCTGTAATTACATCCGTTACGTAACCCGTGTAAGCTGTATCCTTGCCGTTCTTTTTAAATCCAGGATTATAGTAGTTTCCCTGATCTGGCAGGATGTTCCAGTAATCGAAACCCGTTGGCGTGCTAAATAAATGCCATTTGCCTACTATCGCAGTGCGATAACCATTTCTCTTGAAAATTTTAGGAAGTGTTTCTTGTGCACCATTGAAATAGGTACCATTATCCTTCATTCCGTTGATATGAGAATATTTTCCAGTGAGCAAAACAGCTCTACTCGGACTACAAACCGAGTTGGTTACCGCAGCTTCTTTCATCAACATTCCCTCCTTTGCAATGCGATCGATATTTGGCGTACGAATTAACTTTGAACCATAAGCACTAATAGCTTGATAAGCATGATCGTCTGATACGATAACAATTACATTTGGTTTTTTAGACTGAGCTTTCGTAGTTAATGCTGCAAAAGAGAACAGTATAAAAAGAGGAGCGCAAACTTTAAGGGAGAAGAATTTTCTATTTGCGTTCATGAATTCTCTACAAAATCTGGTTAAACTTTGATAATATGTCTGTACATACAAATATATTTATTTAAGGTCATTTATCAAATTTTTAGAGAACAATGTGAACATACTCCTTTTATGTTTGAACTTGAATTATTTTAATGATATGTGAAACCATTCGGTTTTTATCACGAGGTAAAGCCTATGCTTATTAAAAGGAAAATTGTGGTAATTTCTGAAAGCGATTTAATTAACCAAGGATTTTACCATCGTTACGCATTTTTCTAAATCGAATGGTTTTTGTAAAAATCCATCTGGGGAAACATCGTCATTCAAGATAGTCTCTTCATCAACTACTCCAGAAATGAGCACAATAGGCATGTGTTCTGTTTTGCCCATAGATTTCAGCAGATTGCAGATATATCTACCGTCATTATCATGGAGAAAAACATCCAATAAGATAATATCAGGTAGAAACTCATCAATTTCAGTGAATATGCCCTTATGCGTATTCATTGTTTTCACTTCATAACCTTCTTCTTCGAAAAGCATCGTCATTGGCTCAACGCTTAGGGGCTCATCATCAACTATTAAGATTCTCTTTTTCATTTAAATAATCGATAAATATAGATTACTGTTTGTACTTAAACAAACATTATACCGCGTAAAAAAAAGATGGCTTTTATATGGCAT
>SEDG01000458.1 GCA_004295885.1 Pedobacter sp.
TTTAAAATAAGAATTATCACCTGTTTGGTTAGTGCAATTTTATGTGTAATAACTGCCTATAATTACAGGGACCACTGTAAAGATGCTGGTGTTGTTAAAAAAGACAATGTTAGTTTAGTGGAAAAAAAGTCGGTAAAAAAGAAAGCTTGAACAATTAGTTTAGATCGTCTTATTTCACTTGTCAATAGTTAAAGACAAATAACTAAAAACATAACTGCCAAATAGAGAATTTCTATCACAATGATTGTTGATTTTAGTTGATGTGAGATACTTTCTGTCTTTTTCATAGTGTAAGATAGCTATATTTTTTGTAACTAGTTATTTTGTAACTAGATAAGTATTGTTTGTGCTGGGTGCAAGCAGAAGCTATGGTGCTAAAATCCTGACATGAGAGAATCATTTAACCCATTTTCTATCATCAAATATTGGGGGTAAAAGGGGTCAGCCTGCGATAGGTAGGAAACATTGGAAGGGATTCCATTGCCAATAAATACTGATTATTTTTTCCAACACATAATGAACATTAATTTTGGCTTTTTTTAATGTTTCGACGATAAATTTTAAAGTTTTTTAAAGAATTATGCTCTATATCAGCATAGTACAGGACACTTATATAATTTTAACTATTTAAATTTGACTATTGTTTTAGTACTAATCATATAGGATAAGAAACAGTTATATTTGGTAATATAAAAAAAGAGCGCTCTGGATGGATAGCTCTTTTTTGTTTTTAGTAGGTTACAGAATAGTTCGATTAGTTTTCTATCTTCTCGTATTGCAGTACATAAACTTTGTAAACATTGCTCAAAGCAAACGCCCTTTCTAAAATAATCAAAAAAATATTAAGCCCAATAAATCCAATTTAAAAAATACATAAGCAAAAACTAAGATTAACCTCAAACATTCTAGGTAGTAAATCCACTTGCGTTGCTCTAACAAAGCGCCACAGTTTATTAGGGTGATTAATAAAAACAGTGGGATAAAAATCTTATCATCTAGCTTTAATGAGCTAAAAAAAGCAGTGGTAAAGGTTAATAAGGCAATGCAAACTATCAATTGAAAGTTTAAGTATTTTTTGAATTTAAACCGATACCTGTCTTGAGATTTATGCTGCAAAAAACGCTTTTCTAACAGTGGCCTGATGTCTTGATTTAGTGTCGCTGGGTTGCCAGAAATAACTTTAAACTTATTCCTAAGTCCTTTTTCTCTTCTACAAGCCTCTGCCAGTTCGAAATAATAATGGAAGTGTTGCCATAAAAAACTATAACTTTTAATAGGATGTGTTAAGCCATAATTTGGTGCTTCTTCTTCCTTTTGAAAGGTGCCAAATAGCTTATCCCAAAACACAAATACATCGCCATAATTTTTGTCGAGATATTTATCATCACTAGCATGATGAATACCATGTAGGGATGGTGTAATTAATATGTTTTCTAGCCAACCCAATTTACCAATTAACTGTGTATGTGTAAAAAAAGAGTAGCCACCATGTACGGTTAATATAGTTATTACCATAGCTGGATGAAAACCTGCGAACGGTAAAGCACACCAAAATATGTTTCTAATTAATGCTTGAAAGGTCGTGATTCTAGCGGATACGCTTAAATTAAACTCTTCGCTTTGATGATGAACAATATGAGCAGCCCATAAGAAGTTAACTTCATGACCTAATCGATGGTACCAATACCAAACAAAATCTGTTGCGAGAATTAATATCAACCAAACCCACCATACATTTGGGATGTTAAATACAGCATAGTTCTTGTAGACAAAATAGAATAAATCGTAAAAGCTCGCAGCTATAAAGAGATTTAGCAATCGCTCTGCAATGCCGATGCTTACGTTAGAAACTGAGCTCTCGTACTTAAATAGGTGACTTTTTTTGAGGTGGACCGCAATGGCATATTCCATGTATAAAAAAATGAAAAAAGCAGGAATGGCAAATGCCAAATAGTTGATGTTATCCATTGTTGTTTCTATTAGGAAAATAAATCAGGGAACTATTAAATATTTTTGATGGCTTTATCATTGTAAGATTTTCGATGTTTCAAATGCAAAACGTACCAAAAGTATAAATATTTTATAAAAGACTACTATTTTTGTAGACTTTATTTTGTTGGTATAAAATGATAACGTAGAACATAGCAAACGAAGCCTAAAATCGTATATTACAAAACAAATTAACCTCAATGAAAATTAAACTCTCCGTACTCCTTACCTCCATTTCTCTATCAATTATTCTTGTCAGTCGCAACAAAAAGATACTAGGTACAGATTTGAAACCGAAAAAATTAATACTGGAAGCCAATGCCCTGATAGTATAAGGGCAAGTGTGTATGATTCGAACACTAAAAAAGTTTTACATTATAGTTTTGAGAATAACGCGGCGACTAGTAAGGAAGGATTTTATTATACACTAAAAGCAAGTGAAAAAGGAAATCTTACCGCTGGTCAGGTGATGGATTGTTCAATGAAAACAATTGCCGTAATTTCAGTGAGTAACATAGACAATAAAGAGGAGCTGATAGTTAACGTAAATAAGTAAGCTTACATTATTCTTGGCGATGGCTGTTGCCGCATCTTCCAATAATCGTATTTCATTGTAACATTTTTAGTCTTTGCGAAAAAGTTTTATAATAAACGTTTTTTTGACGTTTATTATTTTATTTTTGATTAATCCAAATACTAAATGGTATATATGAACGTCAACTTCAATAAGAAATATCTTCTACTTGTTGTATTTCTATTTTTCAGCATAGCGCAATTGTCAGCCCAGCAGAAACATACTTTTGCTATCAACAAAAACGATTTTTTGTTAGATGGAAAGCCGTTTCAGATTATTTCTGGCGAGATGCATTACGCTCGTGTTCCAAGAGCATATTGGCGAGATAGGCTAAAAAAAGCAAGGTCGATGGGTTTAAATACTATTTGTACCTATATGTTTTGGAATGCGCATGAGCCTGTAAAAGGAACATATGACTTTAAGGACAATTTAGATATTGCAGAATTTTGCAAAATAGCCGCAGAAGAAGGTTTATGGGTTATCATTCGTCCTGGTCCTTACACTTGCGCAGAATGGGATTTAGGTGGATTACCATCTTATCTGTTAAAAAATAAAAACATCGTTTTACGCACATCCGATA
>SEDG01000051.1 GCA_004295885.1 Pedobacter sp.
AATATATGCAACCATATCATATTCATCGGATGACTAATTTATCTTAGGGATTTTTTTGAAAAGCAAATACAGCTTTCCATTTTAAAGCTAGCCCTGCCCTTTGCTACAAGTCCTCGCCTCGTTCCTTGTCTGTGGGCTTTCCGCTTCGGTCAGGTTTAGAAAACCCAGGGCAGAAAAACTATTTATGGTTTCTTGGCACAGCTAAAAAACATATGTATTATCATTGTTTATCTGTGTGCATCTGTGGTAAAAAACTCTTAAACTTTATTACATTTAGCGCAATTAAATAGAAATGATAAAAGACGTAAAAATTTTAAAAACAGAACTGCTTTCAAACAATTGGTATATCCTTAAAAAGCTTACTTATGAATACTTAAAAAAGGATGGCACGCATCAAAAACAAACTAGAGAAGTTTACGATAGAGGCAATGGCGCAACAATTTTGCTTTATAATACCGCTCAACAAACGGTTATTTTAACCAAACAATTTAGGTTACCAACTTTTGTAAATGGTAATGAAGATGGAATGTTGATTGAAGCCTGTGCAGGTTTGTTAGACAAGGATAATCCTGAAGATTGCATTAAACGCGAAACCGAAGAAGAAACGGGCTACAAAATTAAAGACGTTCGCAAAATTTACGAAGTCTACATGTCACCAGGTTCAGTAACCGAAAAGTTGTATTTTTTCATCGCAGAATACTCAAATGAAATGAAAATTAACGATGGTGGTGGTGTAGAAGGTGAAGAGGAAAACATTGAAGTATTGGAGCTACCAATAGAGAAAGCAATGCTGATGTTAGACGATGGCGAAATTAAAGATGCCAAAACAATTATGCTTTTACAATACATTAAACTAAAAAACATATTATAAAAAAACCTCATGCTTTAAGTTTGAGGTTTTCAAATTAATTTTGATACGATTAGCGATTGGTTTTTTTTCCGTATCCTACCACAGTTACTTCTTCTGAAGATTTACTTCTTTGAATGGTTACATTCTTTATCTCAGACGGGTTTATTTTATTTAAATCTTCTTGACTAACTTTTTGTCCGTTCAAATAAATTGTACTATTTGTTCTTCTCCTTGCAGTATCTTGCAGTTTTGTTCCAGTTTTAAAGCCTCTTACAATAACAGTTTCGGTGTAATGACCATCTGCAACTGTAGTCGGAACTCCTGTCCCATGCAGTCTGATAGCTATATTTTCAACTTTCGGTTCCTTACCATCACCTAAAGTATCTGCTTTAACCATAAACATACCAGAAACTCTATTTTTTACATTAGCTGGCATCCCTGATTTACTAGCGATAACTAAAACTTTTTGTGGCGTTAAATCTGGCAAATCGTCACTCGCAGAATCGGTTTTTATGTTGATTGTATTTATTATAAAATTATATTTGATTGAAGATGTATCTAATTTCACAATATCAATTGTTTTGACAGCATTTTTCCTTTTAACAGTTTTTTCCTTTACCACTGCTGCAGGTGTTTCATCCTTTTGAATAATCCTTGCCGTAATTAGTGCTTGTTTAATTGGGGCAAAATGTTTCTTAATGTCTTTTTTAGAAACGGTAAAAGCGAGCGTAGTTAGCAACAAAACCGGCAGAACCAACATATACCGACTTAAAGTTAATTTTGACGAACGTTTCGCATTCATCATTTTGATGCGTTTTTTTAAGTCGGAAAGGTTAAAGTTATTTACAATTTCTACAGCAGGCATTAAATTACCCACATCAAGTAAACTATATTGATAAGCTTTTTTATCCACACCTTTTTTCAATATTTTTTCGTCGGTTATAAATTCAAGGTTTTCCTTAACCGCTTTTTTCATTAACCAAACACCAGGATTAAACCAATAAAAAACTACACTTAATTCTGCTAAAATGATATCCAACGAATGCCATTCCTTAACGTGAATTTGCTCATGCTCTAAAATGGTTTGCAATTCTCTTTCTCGATGTAGAGATGGGTTAATATAAACGGTTTGCCAAAATGAGAACGGACTAACTGGTTCGTTTAAAATCCTAACCTCAAAGTTTGCTACAGAACCTGGAGCAGATTTTTTATGCATTCTGTAAAGCGAAACAAATTGAACAATCAACCTGAAAGCCATTACCACTACACCAGCATAAAATAAAGCAGCAATCCATTGCCAATATTCTCCTATAAAGCTAGATGGCATTAATTTTTTCACTTCGGGTACAAATGCTGCTACCTGCGGACTTTGTTTATGAAAAAAATCGGTTAAGTCTATAAAAGGATAAATGGTTCCGAAAAGAATACCGAATGCCAAAAATATACGATTAATGACATAAAATGTTAAACGGCGAAGAATAAGATAATAGGCCGCTGCAAATAAAATGAGCACTAAGTTTATCTTAAGCAGAATGATAAAAAAATGTGGCATGACCTTATTTTTTTGGGTTCTCGATTAGATTGATTATTTCTTTCAATTCATCTGCACTTATCTTGTTATCCTTTGCAAAAAAGGCAACTAATTCTTTATAAGAACTTTGGAAATAATTATTCACAAAGCCATTCATGAAACGTTTTTTATACTCGGCTTCTTTAACTTTTGCGCTGTAACGATTAGCATTTGCATAACGCTCGCTTTTAAGGAAACCTTTACGTTCTAGATTTTTTACGGTTGATGCTAAAGTTGTATAGGGTGGTTTTGGCTCTGGCATTGCATCCATAAAATCTTTAATGAAACCTGCCCCAACCTGCCAAATGGCCAACATTGCTTCTTCTTCTTGTAGTGTTAACTTCTCCATTATTTACGAATATATCGTAAATGTACGAAATTATAAATAAACTTAACAAGCTGAAAATGTTAAGAATTGTTAAGGAATTATTGAAAATAAAACATTAAGAAGTTAAGACTATTAAGATTGAATAATCTTAATTCACTTTTGTCATTCCGAGGCACGAGGAATCCACACGCAGATTAAGGTTGCATTGCACCAAGGAGATTGCTTCGCCCTGTAAAAAACAGAGGCTCGCAATGACGAACAATTAAGGTTTTGAATAACGGTCTTCAACCTCATCTATAGTTTGTTTGATTATTTTTTGAAGTTGATCTGCCCTATCCGCAACAGCTATATCTTCATCATAATCTGTCATAAAGATGATTTTTTTGGTCTTTTTTTCGTAGTTAAAAACCATTTCATAACGTAAAACTTTTTCGCTGGTTAAGTCTTCGTTTCTATTGGCAATTACTTCTGGCAAACTCCAAATATCTAGTTCATTTGCCTTACTGTGAATAAAAATGACATTATTGCTATGAAGTTTAACCTTCTTCTTTAAAAGCTGATCTTTAGTATCTAAATATTGATAATCGCCTGTGGCAGAATTATAACTATTTGCTAAGGTATCTCCAACGCCCCATTTATAAGTAACAGAAATAAACGTAGAAGCAGCATAAGGGCCTCGCTTCAAATTCATTAAATAATAACCTCCAACACCAGCAATTAAAATCACTGCGATCGTGGCAATTAGAGACAAGTTTTTCTTTATGAAATTCATTGGTTTAGTAGTTCAATGGTTCATTAGTTCATTAGCCCGAAAGTCAGTAAAGATATGTAGATAGAATAATTGTTAAATTGACAGCCGTCACTATCTAATCTAAGCGCAGAGGACACCTAAACTCCTCTATCTTCGGACTCATGGACTTTCCGACTTACAGACTTCTTATTTTTTCCCCTTTTCTTCCGCGTCAATCAAAGTTTGTTCGATGATTTTTTGCATCTGTGCAGCAGCACCTCTCATTTTTGGATTACCATTAAAATCAGACAGAAAAGTAACTTCTTTAGATTTTGTTTCGTAGTTAAACTTCATGAAATAACGCAAAGCTTTCGAATTTTTTAAATCGTTTTCATCGTTCGCCACAACATCTGGTAAATTCCAAAAACCCTGTTCATCGGCATTGCTATCTAGAAATTTTTTGTCCCTTTCTGTTAGCATTACCTTAGTTACAGTTAGCGAATCCTCATTGTTGTAATATCTGTACTCGCCTGTGGCAGAATTGTAGGAGTTCTCTAGGTTATTTCCAGCTCCCCATTTATATTCCAAGGAAACAAATTCCTTGGCCTTAAAGGGTGCATTACGAATAATTGGTGCGTAATAAATAACGCAATAAATTATAAAAGGAACAATAATGGATAAGGCTAAAAATATCTTTTTTCCTTTACTCGTCATATCTTAATTATATTTTTAAACTAATCTAATGGTCCAGTTAACTCACCTTCCCACTTACTTACTACCGCAGTTGCAATACTGTTACCGATAACGTTTGTTGCAGATCTACCCATATCTAACAATGGATCGATACCAATTAACAACGCTAATCCAGCCTCTGGAATGTTAAAAGTTGCAATTGTACCTGCAATAACCACCAAAGATGCACGAGGAACTCCTGCAATGCCTTTACTAGTTAACATTAAAATCAACAGCATAGTTAACTGTTTATCTAGTGGTAAATGTATGCCATAACACTGCGCAATAAATATCGAGGCAAAGGTCATGTACAACATCGAACCATCAAGGTTGAAAGAATAACCTAAAGGCAAAACAAAACTTACAATTTTATCTTTACAGCCAAAACGCTCCAACTGTAATAAAGTTCTTGGATAGGCAGCTTCGCTACTTGCTGTACTAAAAGCCAACATCACTGGCTCTTTCATTCTATTCATTAGGTTAAAAATCCTTTTCTTCAAGATTAGATAACCGATTAGAATTAATAGCAACCATAAAATGAGCATACCAGAGTAAAACTCGCCAATAAACAAAGCATACGTTGATAGCACGCTAATTCCTTGTTTAGCAACAATAGCTGCCATTGCTCCAAATACCGCGAATGGCGCAAAATTCATCACGTAACCAGTAACCTTTAAAATGATATGAGCAACCGAATCGAAAAACTCGATAACAACTTTACCTTTTTCGCCGATAGCTGCAGTAGCAACGCCAAAAAACAAAGAGAAAATAACGATCTGTAAAATCTCATTTGTCGCCATAGATTCAGCGAAACTTTTAGGTACAATGTGTGCTATAAAATCCTTTACAGATAATGCAGTAGCCTTAATTCCGGTTTCTGTGTGACTGCTTGGTAACGGCAAATTCATGGCTTCGCCTGGCTTCCAAAGATTTACCAAAAGCATACCTAACAACAACGACATTAATGAGGCGCTGATAAACCATAACATTGTTTTTCCGCCTATGCGGCCAACAGCTTTTATATCTCCTACCTTGGCAACACCAACTACTAAAGTGGTGAATACTAAAGGCGCTACAATCATTTTAATTAACCTTAAAAAAATGTCACTCAACAGTGTTAATGGCTCTAAACCTTTCTCTCTTGAAACTTCGTTTTCTTTTCTAATTTTAACTTGTTCGGCTTTTTGAGTTTTTAGAACGGCATACTGCGCTACAGTAGTATCCGGTAAATTGCTCATTTGAGTCTCAATCTTTTTTACCTGTGCATCTGCGCTAACTATGGCGTTATTATTTGTGCTGAAATTGTTTACGTTTAGGTAGTAACCTACCGCCACACCAACTATGAGTGCTATGAAAATAAATAGCGTTAGTTTGTTTTTACTAGACATTTCTCAGTTTTAGGTTTATATCAAGCTGTAAAACTACGATAATAAAATTATTCTCTAAAGAATGTTGATAAAGCATTAGTTATTTTACATATTTGGGCGTAACAAAAGTTGGTCCCTAACATCTAAACTGAAATTAACAATCGCTTAAGTGAATCAAAAAGACGTCTTATTTAAGGAAATTTTCGATAAAAACTCCAAGAAGATTTTTCACTTATGTTATGGTTATACAGGTGACAAGGATTCTGCCAATGACCTTTTACAAGAAACATTTTTAAAGGTGTGGCAAAATCTAGATAAGTTTAGAAACAAATCACTCATCTCTACTTGGATTTACCGTATTGCCGTAAACACTTGTTTAACTTATCTACGCTCAGAAAAGAGACAGGCAAAGGATGAATTAACGGAAAACATTATAGAAAGCAAGGTTGAAGAATTTTCTGAAAAGAATGAACAAGTAGCCTTGCTCTATAAATCGATTTCTAAGTTAGAAGAGAACGACCGCTTAATTATTACAATGGTTTTAGATGAATTGCCCTACAACGAAATTGCAGAAATCTCTGGGATTAGTGAAGGAAACTTAAGGGTTAAAATACATCGCATTAAACAAAAATTGACAGAACTATACAATCAGCATGCAAGAATTTGATCACATAGAAGCACTTTGGGCCAAGCATACGGTTGATGTAAAAATATCTGCCGATGATATGCTGAAACAAGCTAAAAAGGAGGTTACAAGCCTGCGCACCAAATCTCTTTTGAATATGGGTGTCATGTTACTTTCTGCGGCAGCGATGATGATGTTGTGGCTGTTTTATGATGTGCAGACTTGGACCACACATTTAGGCATCAGTGTAATTATAATGGCTATAGCTGTTTATACCCTCATTTTATATAACAATTACAGAATTATTTCGAAAAGCGATTTTACTGTAAATCCAACTGAATTTATTGGAAGCTTAAGGTTATATCAAATCAAACGACTAGCATTATACAACAAATTGTATTGGTTTTATGCCATTGCACTTTCTTTAGGAACCATTTTATACTTTGTCGAAATTTTAGACCATTTGAGTTTATGGGCTCAAATAATTGCGCTAACGCTTAGTTTTGGTTGGATGATTTTCTGTTCTACTTTAGTTAGAAAGGCCGTTATTAAAAGAGATAAGGAAAGAATTGCCTTATTGATTGAGAAGTTTGAACGCATCAGCGGCCAGTTTCACGAACACGAATAATTTATTGGCACGGCTTTCGTTCTATCTCATCAAATGAAGAACGATTTTAGCACTTACTTTAAAACGATATCACTTTTTATCATTCTATTTTTATGTGGATTTAGAACGCAAAACGCTATTTATCCAGAGCAGGTAGATTGGGATACGCATTTTTTGGCAAAGCCAGATAGACTTTCGCCACATGCTGCCCTAACCGTTACCAATTGGCATTATAGCTATAGTTCAAAAATTAGTGGTAATAATCTACATATCGATTTTAAGTTTTCAGGTGGCATAGTTCCATCACAGTCTTGGGTAAAACCAGATAAAATAAGGGTAAGGAAAATTAGCAGGCAATTGTTAAACCATGAGCAAGGCCATGTGAATATCAATTTTCTTTTACTTAAGGAAGGCGAAATTCAAATCCGTTTTCAGAAATATACCATTTCGAACTACAAACGACTTATTCAGGCTAATGCCAATAAAATAGGCAAGTTTTATAGTGACATGCAAGACCGTTATGATGTTGAAACTGAACACGGAACCAATTTAGACGCACAAGCCAGATGGGACGATTTCATTAGAAACGAATTGAATAAGTACGAAAGATAACGCATTCAGTTATTAATTTGTAACAGGAATGATGCATTTCCTATACACAAAATAACATGTAATTGCTCCCCACCACGCCAAATTACTTGCCAAAATCTTCCTGTTAAATAATTCATATTTTATTGTAAATCAATTTATTAAAAATATTAAATCTCTATACGTCTACCAAAATGGTGATTAAAATTGGCCAAAGGCATAATGTTTGTTTAAACACATTTACATCAATTATAATTTATCATGAAAACAAAAACTAACAATTTCGTTAAAGGTATTGCCCTAGCAAGCGCTTTGGTTTTATCAATTTCATCTTGTAAAAAAGATGACGACAATCCATCTTCATCAAACGTAAGTTTAACATTGGTAAACACCGTTGATGGCTCTGTGGCACAGGATGTTTATTTGAACGATTCAAAAGCGAGCACTTCGGCAGTCGCCTATGGAAGTGCGACAACCAATTTAAACACTACAGCGGGTTCAAAAACTGTCGCATTTAAAAACACTGGTACTAGCACAGTAACCGCGACTACAAATGTAAATGTTTCGGCAAACAGTTCTACTTCTTTGTACTTAGTTAAACAAGCTAACGGAAATTATGCGGTAAACACTTATGCAAATGATAATACCGCAGTTAGTGGTAAGGCAAAAGTGAGATTTATTAACGTAGCGCCATTGTTAACTAACACGGTAAATGTAACTACATCTACGGGAGTAGCACTAATTTCTGCACTTACATTTACTACTGCATCAGCGTATCAAACTGTGGATGCAAATACGGCCTTAAATGTTAACATGACTGGTTCACTAGATGTAACCACCATAGCAGGAACTGAATTGCAGGCTGGAAAGATTTATACTATCTGGTTCGATAGCAGTACAAGCACCAAAGTAAAATATCACGTTGTAGTTCAAAACTAATTTTTGTTTTACTGCGAAAAGGCTGTTATCCAAAAGGTAGCAGCTTTTTTTATGCTTTAAATGTTGATAACTAGATTATAGCGCTAAAATTTAATGCTTTAATTTAGTTGACTAAACCAATGAACAGCAATGCCTAATTTCGAATGTCTTTATTTCTTGGAAAACTTTTACCTCTATATCATAGAAATTAAGAGAACAGATTTACCTAAAGATGCACCTGTTGAAGCGGTTTATAAATGGTTAATGATAGATAAGGAAAACCTAACCATCACTCCATTGAGTTTTAATGCTATGGATGCAGCTGGCGAAATAGAAGAACGCTTTTTTGCAGAAGGTTACTTGAAATTTAATAGTACCATAGGCACGTTTATAGAAAAATACAATTCTGCGCAACATCCATTAGATAGGAGATTGGAATGGAAAATCACTACTTACTTATCGAACGCCATTATAGAAATGTTGGCCAATGAAAGCGTAGGCCACCTTTAGTTTTCAATCTCACTTTGTGTTTACAACAATAGCCCTCTCCGAAATTAACCGATTAATCGGCTCAACAATTAAACGACCAATGGCAAGGTAAACCAGAAAGTACTTCCCTTTCCTAATTCGCTTTCTACGCCAATCTCTCCGCCATGTCTGCTTATAATTTCAGAACTGATGTATAAACCTAGGCCCAAGCCAGAAACCTGTGCTCCAGTTTCATCTGCCCTGTAATACCTATCAAACAAATGAGGTATTTTATCTGGCGCAATCCCAAGTCCTTTATCAGTAACCGATACCCGTGCAACATTTGCAAGCTTCTCTACAGCAATAAATATCTGAGTAGAATTCGGAGCATATTTTACCGCATTGTTAACAAAATTGACTATCACCTGTTCTATTCTATGTTCATCAGCTACAACTTCAAGTGTTTCATCTCCTTCTATGATCAGTTCGTATTTACCTTCTTG
Organism: Pedobacter sp.; assembly: GCA_004295885.1. Classification (GTDB taxonomy): domain Bacteria; phylum Bacteroidota; class Bacteroidia; order Sphingobacteriales; family Sphingobacteriaceae; genus Pedobacter. The sequence goes on from SEDG01000051.1 coordinate 9,287, forward strand.
CCTAATGTGGCTACAAGAATTTGCCAACATCTCTGCAATAACAAAAGGCTTTTTATTTAAATTAATCTGACCTTCATTCATTCTACTCACATTCAACAGGTCTTCTACCAATTCGGTTATCTTAGTCATACTTTTAGAAGACTGTTCAATTAACCTAGGTAAAAGTGGTGTTGGGCTGGCTTTCATTCTTTCTAAAAGCTGCAATGATGCCTTAAGACTTGTTATTGGAGTTTTGAGTTCATGGCTGGCAATAGATATAAAATCATCTTTCTGTTGTTGTAATCTTTTATACTCTGTAATGTCTAAAACTGTACCTAACAACCTTGTTCTCTCCCCTTGTTGGTTATAATAAACCTTGCCCAAAATCCTTACCCATCTTAACGATTGATCTTCCAATAACAACCGAGTTTCATAAAGTAACTTACCAGTTGTTTTTGCTTTTTCATGAGCTTCATCACTTAAATTTTTATCTAATGGATGATAGGTTGCAAGTATCTGATTTCTAGAGACATTTCGGTCAAATCCAAATATTTCATTAAACCTATCTGAAGAAGTTAGCTCATCAGAAATGTAATTGTATTCGTAAGTCCCCATTTCTGCAGCCTCTACAGCAAGTCTTATTCGCTCTTCGATATCTTCAATCGCTCGCCTAGCTTTTACTTTATCTGTTACATCTATAACAACCACCATGATAGACGAAACTGTGCCGGAAGCATTAATAACTGGCTCGTAAACAAAGTCTAGGAAAACAGATTTTGGAATTCCATTTTTGACTAAAACTACCTCATGCTCGGATGCCTTAAAAGGAATTGCAGTTTCTATAACACCTTGTAAAACTGGAGCATAGCTTTCAGCCGCTTCTGCTACGGCATCCCAAATAGTTCTGTTTTCAATTTCTTCTCTATCCCTACCCACCACTTCAAGATAGCCGTCATTCACCTCAATTACCATTAAATCGGTTGCCCTGATTACACAAATACCAAAAGGAGCTTGCCTAATTAAACTTCTAAAACGCTCTTCGCTAATGGCTAACTCTGCATGAGATAGCTCTAATTCTTCCATAGATGAAGTTATTTCTTCATTCAGGGCAAAAAGCTCTTCATTTGAAGTTGCTAACTCTTCATGTATTTCTTGCAATGCGCTTTCAGCCTGCTTTCTTTCAGTAATGTCTACACAAGAACTGATATAGCCTATAAATGATCCATCTTGCAAAAATCGAGGGGTGCCTTTTTTAAGCAACCAATGATAGTTACCGTCCGCGTCTATCACCCTAAATTCGCCAGTATAAGAAGTTTTATCTATTAACGCATTGCGATGAGTGGCCAAGTAATCTTCTCTATCATCAGGATGCAGCAAATCTACCCAACCCATTATTAGCAGTTTATTCAGTTCCCTACCCGTGGTTTTTGACCAAGCTTTATTAAAATAAAAAGACTTTCCACTTGCATCACTAACGGCAATTAAAACGTCTGTTCCCTCTGCCATAGTTCTAAATCGCTCTTCACTTTCTGCAAATTCTCTTACCCTATCTTCCACTCGTTTTTCCAATTCCTGATTTAACAAGCTAAGCTCTTCTCTGCTGTTAGACAACTCTTCGTTGATGGCTTGCATTTCTTCATTTGCAGCTGCTAGCTCTTCATTTAGAGATTGTTCTCTTAGCAATAATTGCCTATTTTCCTTCGCCTGATTTAACTCCTCTCTGTTCAAAAAACGCTCTGTAACGTCAACAGCACTATGCAAAATGCAGATTACTT
>SEDG01000459.1 GCA_004295885.1 Pedobacter sp.
GCAAACTTAACTTATGCCTATCACCTTCAGTTAACAGGAACTTTAAATTTATCGGTCGGAGCTGCTGCAGGGGTTACACGAATTGGATTAGATATTAACCAGTTAACGCTAGAAAATCCTAATGATCCTGCCTTAAATAATGCCATAGTTAGTCAGGTTAAGCCAGATTTGAGTTTGGGTGTTTGGCTATATGGCGCTCGGTTTTTTGCAGGAGCATCGGTTCAGCAAATACTACCTCAGAAACTGGCCTTTACAAGTGACCCAAACTATAAGACTGGAAAGGAAGTTCCTCATGCTTTTTTAACGGCTGGTTATAAATTATATATTGATGAAAGCATAACAGCCATACCTTCTGTAATGGTTAAATATGTGAGTCCGACTCCATTATCTGTTGATGTTAACTTAAAACTTGGCTTTAAAGATAGATTTTGGCTAGGAGGCAGTTACAGACATAACGATTCTTATTCTGCAATGGCAGGATTGAATGTAAGTAGGCTAGTTAATTTAACTTACTCTTACGACTTTACCACTTCACAATTAAACAAAGTGAGTTATGGTAGCCATGAAATTGTTTTAGGGTTACAGCTTAACAACGTATATAATGTGTTAAGTTCAATGAGAATGTGGTAACTCAGTTTTCAGCTGGCGGTTTGCAGTTGTACTGTGCACTGCAAATTGAAAACTGTTAACTCACTAAAGTTCTTTCCTCAATCTTGCAACTGGAATATTCATTTGCTCACGATATTTAGCAACAGTTCTTCTGGCAATGTTATAACCTCTCTCTTTTAAGATTTCAGTTAATTTTTCATCTGCCAACGGGCGACGTTTATCTTCGTTGCCAATACAATCTTCCAGAATTTTTTTCACTTCCTTGTTAGAAACTTCTTCGCCACTTTCAGTCTGAATAGCCTCTGAAAAGAATGACTTCAATAAAAATGTTCCAAATTCCGTTTGCACATACTTAGAGTTGGCTACCCTTGATACAGTTGAAATATCCATCCCAATCTTATCAGCAATATCTTTTAAAATCATTGGGCGCATTTTGCGTTCATCGGCAGTTAAAAAATACTCATACTGATAATGCATGATGGCATTCATCGTTTTCAATAAAGTCTGTTGCCTTTGTTTAATTGCATCGATAAACCACTTAGCTGAGTCTAACTTTTGCTTCACAAACTGAACCGCTTCCTTCATTTTTTTGTCTTTCTGGGCTGCTTTATCGTAATGATCAAACATATCCATATAAGAACGGCTCACCCTTAACTCTGGAGCATTTTTAGAGTTCAGCGTTAATATTAAAATTCCATCGTTGTTACTGATGTGGAAATCTGGTATAATTTGAAGTTGTTTAGTGGTAACTTGATTAGAATCTCCCGGTTTGGGGTTCAATCGTAGAATTTCGGCTACAACATCCTTAAGTTCATCGTTATTTAAACCAACAGATTTCTCCAATTTATCGTAATGTTTACGGGTAAATTCATCTAAGTGATGCTCTACAATAGCTATGGCTTTTTTTATAATTGGATTATTTGCATCCTTACGTTTTAGTTGTAGAGATAAACATTCCTGTAAATCACGAGCAGCAATACCAGGCGGGTCAAAACCTTGAATCACCTTTAGCATTTCCAGAACATCTTCTTCCTCAACCATTACGTTTTGAGAGAAAGCCAAATCATCAATCATAGAGGTAATCGGGCGACGTAGATAACCGTCATCATCTAAACTTCCTATAATTTGTTTACCCACTATAAAGTCGGTGTCTGATAAAGGCACAAGGTCTAATTGTTCTTGTAAGCTTTCGAAAAATGTGCTTTCAATGGCGATTGGAGTTTCTTTTTTCTCTTCATCGTCATCTCCATTATTATATGAAGTACTATAATCGTTTGTATTGTCGTCTTGTAGGTAATCTTCAACATTAAACTCATCGGTAGAGGTATCTTCCTTAGCCTCTCCATCGTAATCATCTCGCTCGTTTAAGTCGTCATATTCACTAACTGGCTCCTCGGCAGTCATTAAACTTGGATCTTCTAATGCAGGGTTGTCTTCTAATTCTTCCTTAATACGTGTATCTAAAGCAACCGTAGGCACCTGCAACAATTTAATGAATTGTATCTGTTGTGGTGATAACTTTTGTAATAGTTTTTGCTGTAAATTTTGTCTTAACATATTTGTAGGAAGATGGTATTAATGTTCAAAAATAAACATTTGCTTTACATTTAAGGAATAATAATAATCAAATCATTATAACTGGCTTATTTTTTGTGCAAAAAGCTTAATTTGGCTTTAAGTTTATTACTTTTAAGCTAACTGAATAAAACGTTAACTAAAATTAAGCTATTTATGGGGTTTGTTAAAGAATTTAAAGAGTTTGCTGTAAAAGGCAATGTAATGGATTTGGCTGTCGGTGTAATAATAGGGGGTGCCTTCGGATAGGGGGTGCCTTCGGTAAGATAATCGATAGTGTGGTTAAAGATTTAGTGATGCCTGTCGTTTCGGCAATAATTGGTCAGCCAGATTTCAGCAGCCTGTATGTTGTGCTAAAAGGTACGGTGCCAGCTAATTTGCCATTAGAAGAAGCGAGAAAATTGCCTGATACTTCAATTTTCGCCTACGGGAACTTTATAACTGTTGCCATAAATTTCATTTTATTGGCATTTGTCGTTTTTTTATTGGTTAAAGGTATCAATGCTTTAAAACGTAAAGAAGAAGCTGCACCTTCAGCACCACCCGCACCAACAAAAGAAGAAGTACTTTTAACTGAAATAAGAGATTTGTTGAAAAACAAATAGACTTAATAAAAGTAAAAGCCGCAGATTTGCAGATTGTCATTCTGAATAAAGAGAATGATCTGTAAACCTGCGGCTTTCTTGTGTTTAAACAATTAGAAAGTTCTTTTTAAAGATGGGTCAGTAACAATTATATAATCGCCCAATTTTTCATATTTCTTCCAATCAGGATTATTAAAATCGTCAGCAGAAAAAGAAGATATATTTAATACTTTTAGTTTAGGTGCATATGTTTTCAGCTTTGCTAATGTTCCCAATTTTTCATCGCTATGAAAACGGCCATTGACTTGAAAAACCTTCTTATCCTTATTTGCTTTTGCATATTTCGCAATAGACCATGACATGGTGGCATCCCAAAAATTTTGAGTTTGATAAACTTTCATTCCGCCCATACTGTGGCCGCCTAAAGTTTCAATGAATTTTTCCAAATACCGCCCCGTGGCAGTATCAATTGGTAAAGGGGCTATAAATTGCTTAGAATTTTCAGGTAATTGATTTAAGACTTCTAATCCGCCCCTGGTAACCGCATTACTATATCTTGCTGCACCATTGCCTCCAATCACATCGAGTTTATTGGCTTTAGCCGTTTCTATCATTGGCTTATAATCCTTGTAATTGTTCCATGCCCTAGCTTCCTT
>SEDG01000460.1 GCA_004295885.1 Pedobacter sp.
GTACGCACAATTACTGGCGCTTTCTGACCAGCTTTGGTACGGTAAGATAAACTTGCTAGATCATCACTTAGGATGTTTAATGCATAAAGTAAATAATCTAGGTATTGAATTTCGGCAATGGGTCTTAAACCACGCAAGGCTAAACCAATACCTTGCCCAATTATGGTAGCTTCTCTAATTCCTGTATCGGTAATTCTTAAATCGCCATATTTGGCTTGCAAACCAGCAAATCCTTGGTTTACGTCACCAATGTGACCTAAATCTTCGCCAAAAGCTACCAAACGTTGGTCGCGAGCAAAGTTAGCATCGAAACAAGCATTTAATAGCTCTCTCCCATCTAACATTTTACTGTCATCATGGTACTTCGCCTCAACTACATCTACTAAAAACGGACTTTCTTTTCCTTCTGTAAATAATTTTGAGCTATACTTTTCTTCGTTAATTTCTGCTTGCTCTAAGTACCATTTTACTAGCACATCCCTATCCGGAGAAGGTGTATTAACGCTTAAGCGAATAGCTTTACGAGCAGAAGATAAAACTTCTCTTCTTAATGCATCTGGTGTAGAAGCTAGTTGATTAGCAATTTTTATTAACGCAGCATTTCCATCAGCAAAAGCGTGAATCATTTTTATAACCTGACCTTGCTCTTGTTTAATACTTGTTAAAAATTCATCCCAAGCTTCTTTTTGTACAGCTTTTACAGTGCGTTTTGCTTCGCTTTCTATTTCATTTAATTGTTCGTCAGTGGCAATGGCCGATTCAATCATCCATTTGCGCATCTGTATGATACAATCATGTTCTTTTTCCCAAGCTAAGCGGTCTTTCTCTTTATATCGCTCATGTGAGCCAGAAGTAGAGTGACCTTGTGGCTGTGTAACTTCGGTAACATGTATTAAAACAGGAACATGCTCATCTCTACAAACATTAATTGCTCTTTCGTAAGTTTCGCATAAAGCGGGATAATCCCAACCTTTAACTTTAAATATTTCGTATCCGTTTGTACCTTCTTCCCTTTGGAAACCTTTCAATATTTCTGAAATGTCCTCTTTTGTAGTCTGAAATTTAGCAGGAACAGAAATTCCATAACCATCATCCCAAACAGATATCGCCATTGGCACTTGTAAAACTCCAGCTGCATTAATGGCTTCGAAAAATACACCTTCAGATGTAGAAGCATTTCCAATAGTACCAAAAGCAACTTCGTTTCCTTTAACAGAGAAGTTTTTTAAATAATCTAATTCTGGGTTTTTCTTAAACAACTTAGAAGCATAAGCTAAACCAACTAAACGTGCCATTTGACCACCTGTTGGGGCAATATCTGACGAACAGTTTTTAATTTCCGTTAAGTCTTTCCAAGAGCCATCTTCATTTAAAGAGCGGGTTGCAAAGTGACAATTCATTTGTCGCCCAGCCGATGAAGGGTCTGCCTCTACACTCGGATTTGCATACAATTGCGCAAAAAATTCCTTTATAGTAGAAATTCCTGTAGCAAATGCAAAAGTTTGGTCTCTGTAATAGCCTGAGCGCCAGTCACCTTTTTTAAAGGCTTTTGCCATGGCAATTTGAGGAACTTCCTTTCCATCGCCGAAAATACCAAACTTCGCCTTACCAGTTAAAACTTCTCGCCTACCTAAAATACTGGCCTGACGACTCTCTACAGCTATTTTATAGTCATTAATTACGATTAATTTAAAATCATCGAAACTTAATTCTGAGGCATCAATTTGGTTAGTTGTAACTTTTCCTTCTGTACGCATAAGGGGAATTGGTTAGACGGCAAAGATACAATTCTTTCTAATTCCCTATCAATTTGAACGGCAAATAATATTTGGAATGCTTTTTGTTTTAAGATATAAAACATTAAATTTGTTTAGACCATAAAATGATGAATGCGTCGTAATTACGATAAGCACTCATTACAATTAAAACTAAAAAACGCAGAGATGAAAAAGTTAATTTTGTTATTTACCATGATATTAGGTGTTGGTGTTGCAGTAAATGCTCAAACCAAACCAGCCGAGTTTAAATTTGATACAGAGGTCCATGATTTTGGGAAAATTGTTTTAAATAAACCAGTAACCTTTACCTTTAATTTCACCAATACAGGAGAGGCTCCTTTAATTATTTCAAAGGTTGAGACTACATGTGGTTGTACAGTATCAGAATATACACAAACGCCAGTTAAAAGTGGAGAAAAAGGTTTCGTAAAAGTTACCTTAACTCCATCTGGACCAGCATTGCCGTTTAATAAAGGTATCACCTTAACTTCAAATGCCAGAACAGCAACGAAAGTTTTGGTTATTAAAGGTATGTACGTAGAGAGCAGTACAAAGTAATATTTTGAAGATATTTTAATAAAAACCCCGTTTATCCAACGGGGTTTTTTATTTTTGTGGCCTATGCCAAAAATATCAGAAAAAGGGTT
>SEDG01000461.1 GCA_004295885.1 Pedobacter sp.
GCAAATTTATCTTTAAATGTGTAGTTAGTAGAGATTTTGTTTTCAGTTGAAGTGTTGTTAGAGAAATTAAAAACTCCATTTAAGTAGTTCGGTGTACGGTTAATGTTAAAACTAGTGGTGTAACCAAATTTCAGTTCCGAAGATTTAAATTTCAACGATTTACGAACATCACCATATATACGAGCATATTTGGTTCCATCGGCGTTTGCCAAATAATTGTTTCTTCTATTTCTGGCATCAATAAACGAGCTATCAATAATTGCATCTTCAGTTAAACCAATTGAAGCGTTTGCACTAAAATTGAGCGTATTTTTACTTCGCATATCATATCTGTAGATGCTCAAGTTTAACGATTTGGTTTTCGCCTCAACTAGCTTGATATTTCCTCGTTGCAAATTATATAAATTGGTGCTGTCTGTTAAAGGGGCCAATTGATTAATAGATGGGATGATAATCTGTGTGTTGTAGTTCAATGAAATACTGGTCTGATGTGTTCCATACTGGTAATTAGAATAAGATATGCTAGCCGTTGGCACAAAATTGTTATAATTTCTATTGATGTTCTGAAAACTCTTTATCGATTTATTGTCTTGATAGCTGAGTTGCTGGGCGGCGGTTAATCTAAAGCTTAAATTTTTGTTGTAACGATTGCTTAGATTCTTGCTAAAATTTTTGGATATAGAAACTGCTGGTGTAAATGTAGCTTGATTGGTTTGTAGATTATTAGAGAGATAATCATTTACTCTATAAGTGCTACCATTTAAATCTTCAACTTGATTTTTATTTTTGTTGTTATCAATATCCAGCTTTGCGTCCCTAAAAGCTGTAATTTCATTTCTATCAGAATTTCGATTATTCATTGATAGGTTATAGCTTAAATTAAAACCTTTAAATCTTTGCTTCCAGTTATTATAGTTGTTGTAACTGTAATTTGCTCTTAAATTAAGATTCTGATTTTCGGTATTATTTGTACTGCTTCCGTTATTTGTACTGGTTATTTGATTGTTATTATCAGAAGCATTTCTAATATTGGTTGATAAGCCGCTGCTATTATCCGTGCTAAAAGTTTCGCTGATATCAATCTGATGGTTCTTTTTAAAATAATTGAACTGTGAATTTTGGCGATGACTCTCGCTATTAGCAAGTGACTTATTTTCTGAGAAAGAATATATCTTGTTATTACTCGAAAGTGTGGTGATACTTTGATTTTGAGAATTGTTAATTGTTTCTATGTTTTTGAAATAGTAATCTGCACTTAACGAACTTTTATTATTCCATTCCTTGCTATCAGGTGTAAAGTTATAACTCATTTTGGCGCCAGCTACAGTTCCCTTATTAATCCCTGTTTGCCTAAAATCTGGTTGATATTCTACACTTGTCCCCGTTCCTTTAAAAGTACTGTTCCGAACTAAGGTATTGATGTCATTTGGTGTTTTATTGATGTCGTTTGTGGCGCCAATAAGAGAAAGCTGAAATTTTGGCGTAGTGAAATTAATGTTGCCATCGAGCTGATAATGATTATCTGTTCCGTAGCCAAGGCCTATCTTTCCAAAGTAAGACCTGTCTTTTCCCTTTTTTAGTTTCAAATTGGCAACAAGGTTACTGTCTAATGGATTATTACGGTCGGCGTTATTAAATATCTGAATCTTCTCCAGTGCATTTTTTGGTATATTCTGAAGCGTTACTTTATTATCGCCATCAAAAAATTGTTTACCATTTACCAATAAACTCTTTACTTCCTTACCATTCACAGTAATAATTCCATCGCCCCAAACTGTAATGTTTGGCACTTTTTTAAGCAAATCTTCTACCGTTGCATTGGTGTCTAATTTAAATGCAGCTGCGTTAATTTCTAAGGTATCATTGTTGTAAGTAATAGGAGGGATGCTAATCACAACTTCTTTCAAAGTTTCATTTCTAGGATTTAAGACTAAGGTCTTTAAATCGAGCAACACTTGCCCTTTCGGAATGGTTATTTTCTGACGAAGTGTTTCATAACCAACATTGCTAATATCAATTCTTAATATTTGTCCAATTGGTACATTGGTAAATTTAAATTCACCATAATTATTACTTAATTGATAGTTTAAAACAGAACTATCGGCACGATAAATAGAAACAGTTGCAGCTTTTAAAACATAATTATGAGCTGTATCGCGGACTATTCCTTTTATTGTTCCCGTTGTTGGTGCAGGCACGGTGGTGGGTTGTTGTGCGTACGATGAGGATGTAAATAGGCATAATATACCTAAGGTTATAACGAGGAGAAAGCGCATAAAATTAATTTGTTTTTGGTTTGAAAACTACTAATACTGGATTACTCTTTCTGTCGCCAGTTTTAAAGTAATTTTCTAAAAGTGGAGGATACTTTGTTGTTTTGCCCGCACTCCGCTCTTTAAAAGCGAACATGGCTAAAGATGAATAGCTGGTGTAGAACTTTCCCTCCTCAAATGCCAAAAATCCACGATTTTCAAAATCATAACCAAAGCCAGAATCAGTAATTGGTAAAAAAGAAGAAAGACTATCAGGTTCTAAATCCTGAAAGGATAGCAGTTCGCTAGTTTTGATATTGTAGATTAAATTTTTCTTCTGGTCTTTATCCCAGTAAATGTTTTCAAGCCTTAAATACAAATTGTCCCCCAATAGATATGTAGTCCCTAAACCGTGAATAACTTTTCTATTCTTCTCAAAAAAATCCTGTCTTTTTTTAATATAAATAGGATTGGTGATAAAATCCTTTGGAAGGGTATTTAAGGCAGGTAAGATAAGCTTATAAGCCAATGATACCTTATCTGATGTTATTTTATATAGGTTGTAATCATAAAAAGTACTCCAAAATGCTTCGCCAGCAGCATACTTTTTTAGCTCACTAGCCCCATACCAGTCGTCCTTTTCCCACATTTTATTGTCGTACGGAAAATAGCCCACTGTATCTTTCTTTAACTTGTTAATTAGATTTATTTTGTATAAATTGTTTGACTGTTACATTTCCATCAGCCATGGTAATTCCATCAGAGTAGTTAAAGTTTTTTACTTTCTTAACAAATTTACCCTCAAAAGTAAAATACTGGGCATTGTTATTAGTGAAGATAACTATGTAGTCTTTGCCCTCCTCAATTACAGTCATGAAACCATAAGACTGCGCCTTTTCTTTGTCTTCCTTATCAGTTTGCAGTCTGGCCGCATCAATTTTAGTGATGAACTTTCCCTCATTACTAAAAAGTAGTACAGCCTTAGTGTCATAATCATATATAATAAGCTTATTACCAGCAACCTTAAGTTGAGCAATATTTCCAAACAAACTTTCCTTTGTGGTTTCCAGAGGGATGAATTTTACTTCGTCAAAAATCTGAGAAACGGCCGCACCTCTGGCACTCTGAGGGTCTATTCTTAAAGTAACAATATTAGAACTGTCTACTTTTCCAGTTTGAGCGAAGGTGGATAAAGTTAAGGATTGGGCATAGAGCAAAACATAGAGGAACAGCTTGAGCGGTTTCATAGAGCGTTAAAAGTTATTTAGTTAGGAGGTTTATTTGTGTTCACCAATAATAACTAAAAAGAACGTTATTCTCTGAGGTTTTACAATTTTTAACATTTTGGTAATTTAAAAGATACTTACCACGAGCTTTTTATCTGTTTGTTAAAGAAATAAAAAACCCATTTAGATATTTCTAAATGGGTTGCTTTGTTTTCAAAACAAGGAGTGTATTGTTTCCCTAATAAGTGATAACTTGTTCTTCTAGTTGAGATGGTAATTCGCGGTAATTATATTGTTGTCCACGTAATTGTGGTTCAAAACCTGCTTCTTTAATCGCAGTCTGAATTCCATTGGCCGTAAAACGATGTGGTGCACCTGCTGCAGAAACCACGTTTTCCTCAATCATGATAGAACCAAAATCATTTGCACCTGCGTGTAAACACATTTGCGCAACGGCTTTACCTACTGTTAACCAACTTGCTTGTATGTTTTTAACATTTGGCAACATGATTCGGCTAAGCGCCAACATTCTTACATATTCATCGCCAGTTACGTTATTGCTAATTCCCCTTAGGCGCTTTAACAAGGTGCCATCATCTTGAAAAGGCCAAGGAATAAACGCCAAAAATCCTTTCGCGTGTTCAGGTTTTTCGCTTTGTACTTCTCTAATCCACACTAAATGTTCAAAACGTTCTTCGATGGTTTCTACGTGACCAAACATCATAGTTGCAGATGTGGTTATGTCTAACTGATGAGCAGCTCTCATTACATCAAGCCATTCTTGTCCGCCACACTTACCTTTAGAAATTAGTCTCCTAACCCTATCATTTAATATTTCTGCACCTGCACCTGGTAATGAATCCATTCCATTTGCTTTCAGTTCCCTTAAAACCTCAGTATGTGAAATTCCTTCCAGCTTAGCAACGTGAGCAATTTCTGGTGGACCTAAAGCGTGTAACTTTAAATCTGGATATAGTTCTTTTAGTTCCTTAAAAAGATTGGCGTAAAAGCTTAATCCTAAATCTGGGTGATGCCCGCCTTGCAATAAAAGTTGGTCTCCGCCTAGGCGAAAGGTCTCTTCAATTTTAACTTTATAGGTTTCAATATCAGTAATGTAACTTTCATCATGACCAGGACGGCGGAAGAAATTACAGAATTTACAGTTGGCAATGCAAACGTTGGTCGTGTTGACGTTGCGGTCAATTTGCCAAGTTACTTTACCACTTGGTACTTGTATTTTTCTTAACTCATTTGCAACATAAGCCAGCTCTGCAGTTTCTGCATTATGGTATAAAAAAACGCCTTCTTCTTTAGTTAAAAAGTCGAAATTTAAAGCCCTCTGTAATAATTCGGCAGTATTCATGTACAAAGATAATTGTTTTAGTTGGAAAGTTTTTCGTCCATCGTCTGCCGTTTGTCGTTTTTTCTGGCGTCTGACGTCTGTCGTCTATCGTCCATGGCTCAGTAAATGTGCCAAATTACGATGAGCCTTTACAACGTGTTGGAGGTGAGAATAATGCATTTACTAGCAACGACATTACCAATTATTACATCACTTTGCCAGCAGAAAATATTGAGACTGCTTTTTGGCTAGAAAGCGATAGAATGTTGAGTTTAGCTTTCTCTGAAAAGAGTTTAGATACCCAACGCAACGTGGTGATGGAAGAGTTTAAACAACGTTACCTTAATCAGCCATACGGCGATGTTTGGTTAAAATTGCGTCCCTTAGCTTATGAAACCCATCCTTATCGTTGGGCAACTATTGGTCAGGATTTAGCGCAAATTGAGACTGCAAAAATGGAAGATGTGAAAGCGTTTTTCAAAAAACATTATAATCCGCAAAATGCGATTTTAGTAGTTGGCGGAAATGTGAAAACAGAAGATGTAAAAGCCCTTGCAGAGAAATGGTTTGAACCTATACCCGCAGGAGATAAATACAATAGAAATTT
>SEDG01000462.1 GCA_004295885.1 Pedobacter sp.
AGCGCATCATTGCAATTTAATATCACCTCATAAAAAGGTTTAGGATCTGCGTAAGGATTATCTGAAGTTACAGTTTGCGTTCCCAGCTGTTTTAAATAAGCATTTGCATTTGGTGTTACATCTAGCAAATCGCCCCGAAGCTCGTTTAGTAAAACATATTTATCGGCCAAACCAACAAATTTTCCATAAATCCCTAAGATAGCAGCATCTGCATCATACACATTGCGATAAGTTTGTGATGCTTCTAATGCATCTTCAGGTTGTAAATCAAATGCTTTTTTACAAGATAATAAGCTGCAAAAACATAGCGCAAACAAAATTAACTTTGAAAATGCAGTAGATATATTTTTATTCATATACATGTTATTTCTTTTTAATACTATAAACCAATTCTTACCCCTAGTTGCATTGAGCGTGTGCTTGGCTCCAAACCAGTATCTACTCCCCTAGCGAAAATGCTTGTACCTGCACTAAATTCAGGATCGTAGCCTAGGTATTTTGTCATTGTGAAGAGGTTATTTGCAGTGGCGTAAATGGTTGCTGAACGTAAAAATTTAACTTTCAAAGGCACATCATAACTTACGGCCACTGATCTTAATTTAAAATAGCTACCATCTTCTATCCAACGGTCGGAAAATCTTGCATTACCAGAAGGGTCACCCCAAGCCGCACGTGGAGTTGCTGTAATTTGTCCATCAGTTTTCCATCTATTAACTGTAGCCAAAGTTTGGTTATTAAACCCGGCCATACTTTCTAACATCGACCTTGTATCATTGTAAATATCGTTTCCATAACTAAAAGTGAACAATGCATTTAATGTCCATCGTTTATAGGAAACTTTATTGCTATAAGAACCAGTAAATTCAGGATTAGGATTTCCAATTTCAACCCTATCCTTTTCATCAATAATATTGTCTCCATTTTGATCAACAAATTTCATATCGCCTCCTTGATAAGGATTAAATGCACCATCTGTAGTTTTATTCAACAAACCACTACTAGTTGCAACCGCATTAGATGCATACACTCCATTAGTTTGGTAGCCATAAAAAAGATTGGCTGGTTTACCAATTTGAGTAATGATAGTTGCACCGCTGTAATTAGTGATTAAATTGTTATTTGTACCTAGGCTAGTTATTTTATTTCTATTGATGGCATAGGTTAATCCCATATCCCATTTTATATTGCTTTTATTGATTAACCTACCACTTACCGCCAATTCAAATCCTTTATTATTCATATCGCCAGCATTACTTACTACATAGTTAAATCCTGTGGCAGTGTTTAATGGTTCATAAATTAGCAAGTCAGAAATTTTGTTTTGGTAAACATCTAAGGATACATTCAAACGTTCCCTAAAAAATCCTGCATCAATACCTAAATTCAGTTTTGTATTTGTTTCCCACTTCAATGCAGTGTTTCCAATATTACCTCTAACCAATCCTTGTCTACCTAAAAAGTTTTGAGAAACATAATAACTTTTGGCACTGTAATTACCAATATCATCATTACCTGTTAAACCATAACTAACTCGTAGTTTTAATAAATCCACAAGGTGATTATCATTCATAAAATCTTCAGAAGATATTAACCAAGAACCTGCAATCGAAGGCATTAAAGACATTTTAATTCCATTAATGCTTGGTACGCCTTCAATGTCTTTTCCAAAACGAGAAGAAGCATCTGAAGCGATGTTAAACGATAAGAAGTATTTATTGTTGGCCTCATAATTAACGTTGAAATAAGTATTCAACCAGTTCCATTTCCCTAGCGCACCTCCCACAATTCTAAGCGTATTCTGGGTACTTCCCAGCGTTACAAAATCGTCACTAGCGGTATTGTAACTTGTTCCATTATCTAATTCAGCACTGCTAGATTGATACCTGAAACCTAAATTTGCATCTATTTTGCTCGTCGAATTTAGGTTATGTGTGTAAGAAACCCAAGTATCCGTATTTATGGCAAATAAACGTTGTACGCCCGCTGCGACTTTGTTATAGCCAACAGCTGTTGGTAACTGGACACTTGCAATGCCCTTCTCTGGTCTAAAGTAATTCTCTCTACTTTTATCGTAAGTAATTCCTATTGTAGCATTTGCTTTAAAAGCTTTGCTAATTGCATATTTAAAGCCTAACGACCCAGCAAAACGATAAGCCCTATTTAATGCTTGTATTTTTTCTATCGCCACAGTAGGATTACTCACCCCAAATATGTCAGTATCTGAAAAATTTGGAGAGGCTACACCTTGGTCAGAAACCTCATTCGGGCCTAGGAAAGGTGCTTTAACCAAAGCAAGGTATAATGGGTTTGTAGTAAACGCTTGACCTTGATCTCTTAGATTTTGTTCGCTACGCGTAAAAGCTAAATTTGCTTGAGCAGTTAATTTTGAGGTAAGATTAAAATTCGCATTAAATCTAGTTTG
>SEDG01000463.1 GCA_004295885.1 Pedobacter sp.
TGAACAAATTGATTTGAAGTAAAATAATTACGTTTTTCTTTATTCGGAGTGAAGGTTACTTTTTTCCTGATTTCTTTATAAGAATAACCCTCAAGCGTTAAAGTTAAATTATCATTTACTTTAACAATTACGCTTGATGTTCTTTTATCTTTTTCTTCTTCAAATTGTTCTTCCCCTTGAATTCTGAAAATATTGATAGCCACCAAAACTGTTAAAAATACTGTGGGTAAAGTGGAAGCTAGTGTGAGGGTGTTTTCTATTTTATGGTTTCTAAAATCTTTTAGCCCAACATAAATTAAGATGATAGAAATTATTGTGGCCAAAAATAAAATTGGATAAAAGAATAAGAAATTATAGGCTAACATCGGGCCTCCGTCAGAGTCAGTGGGAGGATTTAAGTAAATGTAAATTGGCAGTATAAAAACAAAAACAGCAAAAAAGCACTTTATAATTCTTTTATTCATTTTTAAGGTTTTGGCTATGGGAATGACCCATAGATTATACTACTGCAGTAAAGTTATTTCAACACGGTTTTTATGACTCCTGCATAATTGATGTGAAAGATCCCTATCAATAGCAATCAAAATATAATCTGTTTAAGGAAGTAAAAAAATTGACTATTTTAGCGCATCCAAACATCCCTAATGGAATATAGCCCCTATATCCTAGCACAAAAAAAACGCATGACCATCAAGCCGAGCCACCTTATCTTTTACACACTTCTTTTTTTTCAATTTCCTATCTGTTCTTTAGCATTGTTTGCACAATCAAAAAGCCAAGAGCAAAAACACCTCAGGGACAGCATCGAAATGACTGAGCAGAACCTCAGTACCTGGGCAACCAATCAAGAAAACAGAAGGTATTCCTTAAAGGAGAGAATGGAAAAATACAAGGTTAATGGTCTAAGTATTGTTGTCATCAAAGACTATAAGATTGCTTGGGCAAAAGGCTACGGCTGGGCAGATGTTGCGCAGAAAAAGCCAGTTGATACAAAAACTCTTTTCCAGGCTGGCTCAATCAGCAAGTCCCTCAATGGGGTCGGCATCCTGAAATTAGTACAGGAAGGCAAACTGGACTTATACAAGGATATCAACGATTATCTAGTCAGCTGGAAATTTCCCTACGATTCGCTATCCAAAGGCAAAAAGATAACTACGGCAAACCTGCTCAGCCATACCGCAGGCCTTTCGGGCCATGGTTTCGGTGGTTATATGAAAGGCGAAGCCATTCCATCAATCTATGACATCCTTGATGGTAAAAAACCTGCCAATTCAGAGGCTGTGCGCTCCATGTACGAGCCTGGAAAAACCGCTGAATATTCTGGTGGAGGAATCACCATCTCACAACTAATGCTTACTGATATAACTGGTAAGAAATACGAAGAATATATGCTTGAACAGGTGCTGAAACCTCTTGGAATGACTGAAAGCTTTTTTAGCCAGCCTGCTCCAAACAAAAAGAACTTATTGGCGACAGGATACTATCCTGATGGAAAAAAGGCCAATGAAGATGGCTACAACCTTTATCCAGAAATGGCCGCTGCATCACTTTGGACTAACTCAACCGACCTAGCGAAATACATCATCGAAACACAACTATCCCTAAAGGGAAAATCAGCCAAGGTGCTTTCCCAAAAGATGACAATGTTAAGGCTCAACCCCTATATTGATGATGAAAGTGCACTAGGCGTATTCATCAAGCAAAAAGGAAATGAAAAGTATTTTACCCATAGTGGGGGAACAAAAGGCTTCATCTCCGAGTACATCGGTAGCTTTGAAAACGGTAATGGCGTAGTGGTAATGACCAACGGTGCTAATCCTGGAATTGCGAAGGAAATCTTCAACAGGATAGCTCTTGTTTACAATTGGAAGGACTTTTACAAGCCAGAAATTACCCAGACAATTTCGTTACCCCTGAGCTTGATGCAAAAATATGTGGGAAACTATCAATGGCAGGGAAAACCTGTAGCAGTCGCCATAGAAAATGGTCAGCTGTGGCTTAATGCAGCGGTTAGGAGCAGGCTTTACTTCACGGCTAATTCAGAATTTTACCTAGCCGAAAGAGAGGCGCATTTTAAGTTTAACACTGCACCAAACGGTCTGGTTGATGGCTTCATAGATACGAATGACAACAGGAAGTTTGAAAAGATAAAATAAGTTAATTGTTTTCAGCAAAATGCAGACATGGAGGTCCTTCACCGAAATGGCGTGGCAAGCGGATTAACACCTCCCCTTTTCTTCTCGATGTGGGGGACAGCATAGTTCAAAGTAAACCGGAAGTATAAATACTGCAAGAATGACCTCAACTCATAGATTCCTCCGAAGTCGGAATGACAGACTAGGTTTGTTAGAGATTTCGCAACCCCTCAAAACCCCCAATCCTATCCCAAGTACGAGGACGGCCTTATTCCGATAGCTATC
>SEDG01000464.1 GCA_004295885.1 Pedobacter sp.
AAATAATTCCCTTTTACCTGCGTAACTGTCGCTAATTGTTTATTCTTATCAAAAGCAACATAACCTTTTTGTAAGGTTTGCCAGAAACTAATTTGTTGCGGGTATTGAGAGCCATATTTTTTCAGATTGGCATCAGTCATTTTAAAAGGATAAATGTTCACAGGAATATCTCCTTGCCCAGCATTTCTAGCTTCGACTGCCAATACATAAACTTCTTTAATTTTTTCATCGGTTAAGGGTATGCAGCCAATGGTTACGCAATTCCCGTGAATGTAAATGTCGCCCCCGGTTTTATTTCCTTTTCCAGTTCTTGCCAAATCAACTTTGTTGGGATAATCTACGCCCAACGATAAGTGAAAATTACTCATCGGATTAAAAACATTGATTTTATAAAATCCTTCTGGTGTTTGCCCATCTCCTTCAATTACTTTTGGTCCAATCGTGCCTGAGTGCGCACAAAAATCATAAGTTTTAAATATTTTGTATTGAGGTTGATTGGCCGTTTTTAACCAAACTTCTAATTTGCCTTCAGTTTTATAAGCTGCGATAAAAAGTTCAAAAGACCCATTAAAGCCTGCACTTTGCAAACTTTTTTGTAGAGCAGGCCATTTATCAGCATAAGCATTTCTAACTCTTTCAAATTTTAACTGTGCGGTTTTAAAATTATTTTGAGCCAATGTAGGAGTAGTCATTATTAAAAGTAATATTATTTTGAAGAGCTTAATCATGTTTTTCGGATTTGTAAATGAATTAGATTAACAAATTACCTAAATCTCCATTTCCTTTAAATACCAAGAAATAGGTAATTTTTAATTCAATAATCCACAAACAAATTACGATGATTTTTTTAGAAAATTAGCATCTTTACGTTTAAGCTTATGGGTAATTTTTTAACAGCAACCTCCATTTTTACATTTCTGGCCTGCCTGCTGCTAGGTGGTTTGTATGCTTGGGTTTTATACGGTTCAAACAGGAGCTTAAATCAGAATTTAAAATATGTTTTAGCTGCTTTAAGAATTTTAGTGGTTACTACGATTACTTGGCTGTTGTTTGCACCGCTGGTTAAGCGAATTTCTTACACGCCAGAAAAGCCAATCATTGTTTTGGCACATGATAACTCTATTTCGGTTGCTGAGATAGAACCCAGTGGATTTAATAAGGCAAAGTATCAGGCCAATTTAAAGCAATTAACCGACCAACTTTCTAGCAAATATGAAGTAAAAACCTACAGTTTCAGCGACAGTGTTAAGTCTGGATTAAATTTTTCTGGAAAGGGAAAGTTAAGTAATGCATCAGATTTGATAAATCAATTAAATGATGAACTACTCAATAGAAATGTTGGTGCAGTAATAATTGCCACCGATGGTATATTTAATCGTGGTGGTAATCCCTTATACGAACTGAATAAGATTAAGGCTCCAGTTTATACCATTGCCATGGGCGATACCATTGCCAAACGTGATGTGTTAATTGCCAATGTTAATTATAATAACCTAGTTTATTCAGATAACGAGTTCACGCTGGATATTCAGATTCAAGCTTTTGAAAGTAAAGGAGAAACTACACAATTATCAGTTTCTGAAAATGGAGCTAAGGTTAAACAGCAAAATGTTGCCATTAACGCTAATAGTTTTGTACAGGATGTTCAAATTAAATTAAATGCTAATAAAATTGGTGTGCAGAAGTATACAATTAGCGTTTCATCGGTAAAGAATGAAATAACCGCAAAAAATAATAGCCAAACAATTTTTGTGGAAGTGATTGATGCTAGACAAAAAGTCCTAATAGCTGCAGCAGCACCGCACCCAGATATTGCAACGTTAAAACAAGCAATTGAACTTAATAAACATTATGGAGTTACGGTTGCATTAGCCGATGAATTAAATACCATAGACCCAAATAAATTCAGTTTAGCGATTTTTTACCAGTTACCTGGATACGAAAATCTTGCAATTCAATTGAATGATAAGCTTCGCAAAAATAAAACATCTATTTTTTATGTAATTGGCGCACAAACGAGTTTGTATACCCTAGCTCAATTACAAGGAATAGTTAGCTTTGGTAAGTCGAACGGTATAATACAAGAAATATTTCCTTATCCAGACCCCAATTTTACAGCTTTTAATTTAGATGCAGCATCATTAAAACAATTAAATGACTATGATCCATTGCAAACGCTTTTTGCAAATATGAGCATTAACGGAAATTACTCGGCAGTATTAAATCAACGAATTGGTAAGATAAATACGCAAAGTCCACTTTGGTTTTTTGCAGAAGATAATGGTCAAAAACTTGGGTTTTTAATAGGAGAGGGGATTTGGAAATGGAAATTAGAAGAAGCAAAGAATGAACAAAGCTTCCCGCTGGTTAATGAATTGATTTCCAAAACCGTACAATATCTATCTGTTAAAGATGATAA
>SEDG01000465.1 GCA_004295885.1 Pedobacter sp.
GAGAACGCCAATCAAGCTATCCGTAATCAGCAGCAAGAGTATGGCAAAACATTAAGGGAAAGCATTATTCCGCAACTGCGGGATAACAAGATTAACTTTATTTATGGGGTAGATATTCCTGAAGAATTATGCAAAGAGGTTAGAAGATATTTCTTGAGTCAGGTGTTGGCTTTTTTGCAACCAGTAAATTTGGCTGATGCGAAAGCATCCTTTTTTCCTAGTAACAATGAGCTATACTTTTTAATCAATTTGATTGAGGATGGCCTTACAAAAACCATCATACTAAATATTCCGAGTAATAATTTACCAAGATTTTATAAAATTGAAAAGGGCGATGAAACTTTTATTGTCTTTTTAGATGACATCATTAGAAATAATTTCGATGTACTTTTTAAGGAGGCTGAAATTACAGGATGTTTTAGTTTTAAGATTACCCGTACTGCCGAAATCGATTTGAAAGATGAATATGCAGGAAACTTGGCAGAGCAAATAGAGAAGCAATTGCAGAAACGTGATTTTGGTTTGGCAACTCGATTTTTACATCAACCAGAAGTGCCAGCCATTACAATGGAGTTTATCAAAGACAAGTTGAACCTTCAAAAGGCAAACATAGTTGAAGGAGGAAGGTATCATAACTTAAAAGACCTTTCTTCTTTTCCAGTTAAGGATAAACATCTTTCCAATCCATCTTGGCCAAAAATTAACTATCCAGATGTTGTAAAAGAAAAATCATTATATCAAGAAATTTTAGAGAAGGATATCCTCATTAATCCTCCTTATCAATCTTATGATAGTGTTTTAAGGTTTTTTAATGAGGCGGCTACAGACAAACAAGTAGAGGAAATTTACGTGACTTTATATCGTGTAGCTAGCGATTCTAAAATTGTAAACGCTTTAATCAGCGCTGCTAAAAATGGAAAAAAAGTAGCGGTTTTGGTGGAATTAAAAGCCCGTTTTGATGAGGCAAACAACATCAAATGGGCAAAAAAAATGAAAGAAGCTGGGGTAGATATTATTTACAGCGTTACTGCCTTAAAAGTCCACGCAAAAATTGCTCTGGTAAAAAGAGCGATAGACAATAGAAAAGTTTATACTGGTTTATTTGCCACGGGTAATTTTAATGAAACAACAGCTAATTTTTACACTGACCATATTTTAATGACTGCTCATCAGGGCATGTTAAGAGAGATGGAATTGCTATTTATGTTTTTAGCAAAACGTGTTAAACCTACAGACCCAGATTTAATAAAGTTTAAATACTTATTGGTTGCACAATTTAATTTACAGCAAACCTTTGTAAATCTGATAAATAGGGAGATTTTAAATGCGCAAACTGGTGATCAAGCGTCAATTATTATCAAGTTGAACAATCTAGAGGAGAAGGTTTTAATAGCTAAACTTTATGAAGCTTCACAAGCTGGTGTCAAAATACAACTAATTATTCGAGGCATTTGCAGACTCATCCCTAATGTAAAAGGAATGAGTGATAACATTAAAGTTGTTAGAATTGTGGATAGATATTTAGAGCATGGCCGAGTATTTGTATTCCATAATCAAGGCGATGAAGAGATTTATATGGGCAGCGCCGATTGGATGAACAGAAACATTTACAGAAGAATTGAAGTGTGCTTTCCAGTCTTTGACGAAAAAATAAAAGAAGAAATAAAATCTATTTTGAACCTTCAGTTGTTAGATAATGTTAAGGCAGTAGAAATAAATGACAAAATGATTAATATTCCTGTCGTAACAAAACATAAACCAACGCAATCTCAATACCGTATCTATGAATTACTAAAAGAAAAATATAATGCTTAATCACCCAAAAATCAAGAAATTACATTATTTACTTTTATCCGCATCGCTAATTAGTTTTGCCATTTTATCTTGTTCCCAAACAAAATCAAAAGGCCCAGACAGTCCAGCTGGTTACGATTTAAAAAAGCCTCAGAAATATGGTATGCCAGATATTTTACAAGAAATATCAGGAATTGCATTTAATAAAGGTGACAATAAAATTGTTTATGCTGAAATGGATGAAGACGGAACTTTATTTAGTCTTCCATTAGGCACAAAAGATGATAGACCTACAAAATTTGGTAAAAAAGGGGATTATGAAGACGTTGCAATTGCAAAAGGTTGGGCAATTATGCTAAAAAGCAATGGCGATTTGTATTCGTTTCCGCTAAGCGAAACCGCAAATGCCGAAGTTTCTAAAGTAACCGAAACAACAGGGCTTTTTCCTAAAGGAGATTATGAAGGCCTATTTGCCGATGAAACCACAGGGAATGTTTACGTACTCTGTAAAACTTGCAAACAAGATAAAGACACCAAAGTTACTAGTGGATATATTTTAAGTTTGCAAAGCGACGGTACACTAAAATCTGCAGGTAATTTTAGCATAGATGTTAGTCAAGTTGA
>SEDG01000466.1 GCA_004295885.1 Pedobacter sp.
TATTTTTCATTAATTTTGAACGTTTTGGGATAAACATTATTGCAAAAATAACATTCACACACGAATTTGAAACTTTTAAGATACATCATTTTAATAACGTTTACTCTTTTATTAACATCTGTTGGTAATAAAGCACTCGCAACATCTACTAATTTTTTTCAGCAAGTACCCAAAAAAATCACTAAACCAGCAGATACATCTAAAAGAGATACGAGTAAGGTTAAGATGAAAAAAGGAGTGAGTGGGCTTGATGATAAGATTGAACATTTTGCAAATGACTCTACTCACGTTGATAAAAAGAACGGTATAGTTCATTTTTATGGGAAGGCTAGAGTAATCTACGATACTTTTGAATTAGATGCAGAATACATTAGATACGATTCGAAAAACAATATCATTTTTGCTCGAGGTGTTACAAATGATAAAGGCAAATATTATGGCCGACCTATTTTTAAAATGGGCGCTGACGGATCAGGGATTGCTGATTCTATAAGTTATAATACTAAGACTGGAAAAGGTAATGTTGATGGTATCTTTAAGGAACAAGAAGGTGGTTTTTTTACAGGGGGCAGAACAAAAGTTCAACCTGATAATGAGTTTCACGTTTCTAACACAACCTATAGCACTTGTAACCTTCCTGAACCACATTTCGGCTTACATATTACTAAAGGTATTGCCACGGAAAATCACATCATAACAGGTCCTGTATACTTCGAATTTGAGCGAATTCCAATGCCACTGGGTTTGCCTTTTGCTTTTTTTCCTAAACCAAATAAGAAGTCTTCAGGTTTTATCTTGCCAACGCCAGGAGAAGATGCAACAAAAGGTTTCTCTTTAACAAATGGTGGATATTATGTTATTTTAAGTGATTATTGGGACGCGAAAGTAACTGGTAATATCTTTACCAATGGTTCATACGACTTAAACTTGGCAACAAATTATTTAAAACGTTACAAGTATGGTGGAAACTTAAACTTAGCTTATTCAAGCACCAGAAATGGTTTGGAAGGCACGCCTGAATATAAACCTCAGAAGAATTTTCATATCGGATGGACACACAGCCAAAACGCTAACGCCAGACCAGGAACTACATTTAGCGCTTCAGTAAACGCTGGAACAAGTAGTTATTTTAGTACAACTGCAGCAAATGCCACTTATGATATTAATCAAATAGCACAGAACACATTAAGTTCGAGTATCGCTTACGGTAAAGTTTTTGGCGATGGATTATTTAACTTGACAGCTGCACTTTCTCACAGTCAGGAGACACAAGCAAAAACTATAAGTTTAACACTGCCGCAAGTGAGTTTAAATATGTCAACACTTACGGCAGGAGAATATACGTTGAGTACTGGTATGTCTACAAAGCTTTATTTTAGAAAAAGGTTTTCCAATATGGGAAAAATTAAAGGATTTAGCCACGTAATGACTCCCAATTTTAGTTTTTCTTATAAGCCAGATTTTTCATCAAGTAATTTTGGATATTATAAAGACCAAAAAATTTATAATAACGATTTAAGGCCTAATAAACGTGACTGGACTGGAAGGTATCTGGAAGATTATCAAGGTAAAAGGCTCAAATATTCAATTTTTGAACAAGGGATTTATGGCGGTCCATCAGCTGGAAAACAAGCTTCAATTGGATTTTCATTAGATAATAATGTCGAGTTAAAAGTGGCTTCTGCATCAGACACCACTGGGACTGGGGAAAAGAAAATTCCAATTATCCAAGGTTTAACTTTTTCTAGCTCCTACAATTTTGTGGCTGATAGTATGAAGTTAGCGCCGATAAGCTTTGGTGGACGTTCACAATTTACGGATAAGTTAGGGTTTAATTTTAGTGGTTCATTAAGTCCTTATGCAGTAAAAAATGTGGGTACTGTTGCTAATGCAGGTACTGCCAATCAAACAATTTTGCCTAGTTATCGAGAGGTAGATAGTTATCGTTTGCCACGTTTGACAACTATCACTTTCTCTACAGATTTCAGTTTCAATCCCGAAGCTCTAAAAAGTCGCAATAAAAATGTAGATGCGGTGAAAAATCAAGCGCCGACAGCCGGAAGAACTCAAGAAGAGACTGATAGACTGCAAGCGATAAGTAGAGACCCAAATGCTTTTGTTGATTTTAATATCCCTTGGAATATCGCACTTTCTTACAGCTTTAATTACAGTAATCCGTTAGGAAGAAAAGAAACCAGAACGATTAGCAATACCTTAAATTTCAATGGCGATTTTAATTTAACGCCAAAGTGGAAAATTCAATTTAATTCTGGTTACGATTTTAAGGCTAAAAACATCTCCTATACTTCGTTTGCTATTTATAGAGACTTGCATTGCTGGGATTTAAGCGCAAGTTGGATTCCTTTTGGCGCTTATCAAAGTTATTCTATTGACATTAAAGTGAAGGCATCGGTGCTTCAAGACTTGAAACTGAGCAAAAGAAAAGGTTATTATACCAAATACTAAAAATTTATGTTAGCGGAAATCATTACCATAGGCGACGAAATATTAATTGGTCAGATAGTAGATACGAACTCGGCTTGGATGGGGAAGGAGCTAAATAAAATTGGAATTAGCGTAAAGCAAATCACATCAGTTTCTGATAACGCCGAACATATCATAGAAGCCTTGGAAGAAGCACAAAAAAGGGCAAATATCATTTTAATTACTGGCGGATTAGGCCCCACCAAGGATGATATCACAAAGCTTACGCTATCAAAATATTTCAACATGCCTTTGAGAAGGGATGCTGAAACATTGGCACACGTTGAGGGTCTTTTTGCAAAGCTGAATAGACCAATGATTGATTTAAATAGACGACAGGCAGATGTTCCAGATGGCTGTACGGTTATTCAAAATAAGAACGGAACTGCCCCTTGTATGTGGTTTGATGTTGATGGAAAAATCATCGTCTCTATGCCGGGTGTTCCGTTTGAAATGATGTATTTAATGGAAGATGAAATTCTGCCTCGTTTACAAAAAGCATTCAAATTACCCTTCATCGTTCATAAAACCATTTTAACAATCGGACAAGGCGAGTCTTTTTTAGCTCAACAAATAGAAGATTTAGAAGATGCTTTGCCAAGTCATATCAAACTAGCTTATCTACCGAAATTGGGTCAGGTGAGGCTGAGATTAAGTGCCATTGGGAATGATGAAGTTGCCTTAAAAGCGGAAGTTAATTTCCAAGCTCAAAAAATAATAGAAAGAGTTAACACCTTTGTTGCTGCAGAAGATGATGTTCCTTTGGAAAAAGCAATATTAGATTTGATGAAAATTAATGGTTTAACACTTTCAACCGCAGAAAGTTGTACGGGCGGATATATTGCTCATTTATTGACACAACACGCAGGTTCGTCTGTAGTTTTTGCTGGTGGTGCTGTTGCTTATTCTTACGATTTAAAGGAATCAATCTTAGGCGTTAGACATCAAACTTTAACTGAATTTGGAGCAGTAAGTGAACAAACAGTAAAAGAAATGGCCGAAGGTGCAATTGAACATTTTAAAACAGACTATACAATTGCTGTAAGTGGTATTGCCGGACCAGACGGCGG
>SEDG01000052.1 GCA_004295885.1 Pedobacter sp.
TTAAGGATTTCAAAAAAGCTGAAGAATGGTTTGATAAATCATACGCAACCGCATTAAAATATAATAAAGCTAATATGAGCACTTTTGCTGAAATATATAACCACAGGTCTTCTTTAGATTCTGCCATGGGGAATTTTCAGCAAGCTTTTTTTACTAGAGAGAAGTATAGGAATATTAAAGATAGTTTACTTAACGACAGATTAAGTAAACAAATTAATGAGCTTAACACTAAGTATCAAACTGAAAAAAAGCAACAAGAAATCATTTTATTAAACAATAAAAACCTTATCCAAGGTCTTGAATTAAACAAGTCCAAGCTCGAAATTCAAAACCAAGATTTAGAGAACGATAGGAATGTTTTCAAGATTGGTTCTCAAACCTTATTGCTTCAGAAAAATAAAATCCTTTTAGATAGAAAACAGTTAGAAGCAAAGGCAAAAGCGCAACAAATTAAGTTGTTAGCCTCGCAAAATGATGTGCAAAAGTTAGAGCTATTAAGGAGAAATATCTTCCTCGGAATTATTGCGGGGGCATTGCTAATTACCCTATTATTGAGCTATCTGTTTTACAATCGCTATAAGCTAAAGCAAGAAGCCCGTTTGCATGAGGAAGTAATAACTCAGCAAGATTTGGCTACAAAGGCAGTGTTAAATGCTGAAGAAAATGAGCGAAAACGTATTTCTGGCGAGTTGCATGATGGCTTAGGGCAAATGTTTTCTGCTGTTAAATTGAATTTATCTGCTTTAACAGATAGCTTAAGTTTTAAAGATGAACACACCAAGGAAATGTTTGGTAAAACAATGAATTTGGTTGATGAAAGCTGTAAGGAAGTTCGTGTAATTTCTCACCAAATGGCACCGAATGTTTTGCTGAAATCTGGATTGGCTGCTGCGGTTAGAGATTTTATTAATAAGATTGATTCTCGAAAATTAAAAATCAATTTAGAAACCTTTGGCTTACAGGAGCGCCTAGACCAAAATATTGAAACTGTTCTATACAGGGTGATACAAGAAACAGTAAACAACGTTATTAAACATTCTGGAGCAAACGCCTTAGACATTCAATTAAATAAAGATGAAGAAGGTATAAATGCAATGATTGAAGATAATGGGAAAGGTTTTGAAGTTAATCAAATCGAAAAATTTGAAGGCATCGGATTAAAGAACATCCGTACTCGTGTTACGTTTTTAAAGGGCACTGTAGACTTTTCATCAAGCCCCGGCCAAGGAACGTTAATTGCGATTTTTATTCCTTTTTAACCTAAAAAAATACCTACAAATGGGTATATGTACTAGCGCTAAATAAGTTACATTTGAGTGTTTAATCATCCTCAATGAAATTTGCGCTCGCTCTATTATTGTTATGCTTTACAGCATCTTACGAAGCATTTGCTCAAGATCAAAAGGTTTTGGATAGCTTAGAAAACGTATATCGTTTGTCAAAGGATGACAAAGTTAAGCTTAGGGTTTCTGGTGATCTATGTTGGAACTATGGCAGTATCAATTTTGATAAGGCTCTTTTTTACGGCAAAGCAGAATTACAGTTAGCGGAAAAATTAAAGGATAGTGCCTCGGTTGCATTAGCATACAGTGATATAGGTAATACTTACACCAGAGTAAACAACTTAAAAGAAGCTTTAGTTTACCATCTAAAATCATATGCGCTAAGGGATAGACTTGGCCTAAAAGCCAAAGCTGCCGGTTCAATTTCAAACATCGCAGTTATCTATAAACAGCTAGGCAACTATAAAGAAGCCTTGGCTTATATGCATCGTTCACTTAAAATTTATGAGGATGCTGGCGATGAAGCTAAACAAGCATTGGTGTTAGGTAATATTGGTAATGTTTATTTGGAATATAAAAAGTTCGAACCTGCAAAGGAGGCTTTTGATAAAGCTATAGAAATTGCCAAAAGAAATAATTCACTTTCTACATTAGCCAGTTCATATTCTGGAATAATGAATTATTATTTCCAGCAGAATAAACTAGATCAAGCTTTAAGGTATGGAAAAATATCGGCTGAATATCTGAAAAAGCTGAATATGAAAAGTGACTTGGCAGCACTTTATAATAGCATTGGTCAAGTCTACTATGAAAAGAGTAAGTATGCCGAAGCAATGAAATATTATAGTACTTCGTTAGAATTTAGGCTGTTTATGAAAGATAAATTGGGAATTGCTTCTTGTTATAAAAACATAGGTGCTTGTTATGCAGAGTTAAAAGATTATCCAAAAGCAGAAGAGTATGTAAATAAAAGTATTTTAATCTTTAAAGAACTAAATTCAAAAGACTATTTGAGAGAGGCTTATGATATCTTGGGAGATATTTACGAAGCAAAGCAAGATTATGTTACCTCTTTAAAATTCTTCAAAGAAAGTGTTGCAATGAAAGATAGCATTTACAACAAACAGTCTACAGATAAAATAAATGAATTGCAAATTGCTTATCAAACCGAGAAGAAAATGCAACAAATCGTGTTGCTTAACAAGGAAAATAAAATACAGAAATTGGTTTTATTTAAAAGGAATATCTTTTTAGCAGTTGCTTTGGGTGCATTAGTTATCACTATTTTGTTAGGGTTTTTGCTATATAATAGCATAAAATTAAAACAAGCTGCAAGATTGCAGGCGGAGGTAATAACCCAACAAGATATGGCAACTAAAGCAGTTTTAAATGCTGAAGAGAATGAAAGAAAACGTATCTCTGGAGAGCTGCATGATGGCTTGGGGCAAATGTTTTCTGCGGTTAAAATGAACCTATCCGCATTAGCTGATGATGTCGATTTTAAGAATTCGAATGGCAAAAAGATATTTGATAAAACGTTAGACCTTGTAGATGAAAGTTGCAAAGAAGTAAGGTCAATTTCTCATCAAATGGCACCGAATGTTTTGCTAAAATCTGGTTTAGGAACTGCGGTAAGAGATTTCATTAATAAAATAGATGCCCGTAAGTTAAAGATCAACTTAGAAACCTTCGGGCTGCAAGAACGATTAGACCAAAATATTGAAACCGTTTTATATAGGGTGATACAGGAAACTGTAAACAATGTGATTAAACATTCTGGGGCAAACTCATTAGATATTCAATTAACTAAAGATGCAGACGGCATTAATGCAATGATTGAAGATAATGGAAAAGGTTTTGATGCCACGCAAATTGAAAAATTTGAAGGCATTGGTTTAAAAAATATTAGGAGTAGAGTTGAATACTTAAAAGGAGTGGTAGATTTCTCTTCAACTGTCGGTTCTGGTACACTTGTAGCAATATATATCCCTTTGTAATTAGTAAGATGGAAAAAACACTCTTAACAAATCTGTTCATTGTAGATGATCATCAATTAGTGGTTGATGGTTTACGCTCATTGCTTAACAATGAAGAAAAATATTCCATAGTGGGTTGCAGTAACCAGCCGAAGGAAGTATTAACGATGTTAGATGAACTGAAAGTAAATATTCTTTTAACTGATATCAATATGCCAGAAATGTCTGGTGTTGAGTTAACCAGAAACGTAAAGAAGAAATATCCAAATATCAAGGTTTTGGCTTTATCTATGTTTGGCGAAAGGCAGGTAATTAAAGAAATGATTGATGCAGGTATCTCAGGCTATATCCTTAAAAATACGGGGAAACAGGAATTGTTAGAAGCATTAGACAAGCTATCAAGCGGTCAAACTTTCTACGGCGAAGAAGTAACGAAGGAATTAATGAAATCCTTTAAAAATGACGATGGAGGGTCTCATTTAACAAATAGAGAGGTTGAAATTATTCGCTTGATTGAGTGTGAGCATAGCAATAAAAAAATTGCAGATATGTTGTTCATAAGTGAGCGGACTGTAGAAACACATCGCAAGAATATATTCAGGAAAACGGGTACGCAAAGCATAGTAGGTTTATTGAAATACGCCTATGAACATAAGATAATTTAACCTTATACCTACTGTTGGGTAGATGAATATACCCTAGCTAAGGTATTGTAAGGTGAAGTGCTTTTTTCAACATTTGTTGATACAAAACAAAAATCAAAATGAAAAAAATCACGACTATTTTACTGGCATTCACGATTTTAGGCGCCGTATTCGTTTCTTGCAAAAAAGATGAAGACACAGTGGTAAAGGCAACTGGCTCGGCTAGCGCACAATTAACATTAGCAAGTGCAGCGGCAACTACTTGGACAGCAACATCAGCAACTGCTGTAAAATCTGGAACTAGCTACACCATTACCGCTCCAGGGCCAAATAGTACAAACCTTGTTATTAAAGTAGACAATGTTTCTGCTACTGGAACATTTACTTTAATAACAGCTACCAGAACTGCAACTTTTACAACAGGTGGTAAAACTTATGCCACTACGAACAACGGAGGTGGCAACGTAATAATTACTGCAATTAGTGCAGATAAAATTGAAGGCACTTTTTTATGCGAAATGTTTGATGCGATTACAGCAGGTGCAGTTTATTGCAGCTTAGGCTCTGGAAAGTTTTCGGCAACTTTTTAAATGGAACAAAATAATTAACAATCTCAAACCAAACGCTATGGATATGAAAACAAGTACTAAAGTAATTGATGTTTTAAGCAGGCGTGAGGTAGAGATCATTAAGCTCATTACCCAAGAGTTTAGCAACGAAGATATAGCCGCTCATTTGGCAATCAGCAAGCGCACTGTAGAAACACACCGCAAGAATATCTTTAAAAAAACGAAGGTAAAAAGCATTGTTGGCCTAGTTATGTTGGCCATTAAGAGCAAGCTAGTTTCTTAATCGTATTAGTAACTTTACAAACTTTACAAAAAAGATACAGACTAAATCTGTATCTTTTTTGTTTATTTAAAAAAATGGTATCATATTGGATGATGATTTTGTAAGAATGAAATTTAAACAAGTAAAAGAGATGTTGAGAAGAGTATTGATGATTACGTTTACTGCCGCAGCGTTGGCATGTAGCGCTTCGCCAAAGGCCCAAAAAGTGGTTGATGGTGTACAAAATATAAAACCAGATGATCAACAAAGCTTGGTTATTAGACAAGTTGTTTCTTTAATCGAAAACTATAACTATAAGAAGATTCCTTTGAATGACTCTATCTCATCTATTATTTTAGATAGATATATTAAGGCTTTAGACCCTTCTAGATATTACTTTTTAGAGAGTGATATTAAGGAATTTGATAAAAGCAGAACCACTTTAGATGACGATTTTAGAATTGGAGATTTAAGTGTGCCATTTTATATCTTTAATGTTTACCTAAAAAGATATAATGAACGTGTAGATTATTCTATCTCTCAAATTAAAAACAAGTTCGATTTTAATCAGAATGACACGTATGTTTATGACAGGGAGAAAATGCCTTGGGTAACTTCTACTGCTGCCCTAGATAACATTTGGAAAAGTAGGGTTAAGTACGAATTAGTTAACTTGAAGATCGCTGGTACTGACCAAGCGAAAAATGTGGAGACTTTAACTAAGCGTTACCAAAGTTTAAAAACTCAAGCTGCTAAATTTAATAATCAAGACGTGTTTCAAATTATAATGGACTCTTTTACAGAAGCCATTGATCCCCATACAAACTATTTTAACCCGAGAAATGCTGAGGTATTTAACCAAGAGATGTCTCGTTCATTAGAAGGTATTGGGGCAACTTTACAATTAGATAATGAGGTCACCAAAATTGTAAATGTTATCCCAGGTGGACCAGCTTTCAAAAGCAAACAAATTAATGCTGGAGATAGAATCATTGCAGTTGCTCAAGGTGTAAATGGAGAGTTTGAAGATATTGTTGGTTGGAGAATTGATAATTCGGTTTCAAAAATCAAAGGTCCAAAAGGAACTACGGTAAGATTAAAAATTATTCCAGTTGGGCAAGAACTTTCTTCTAAGCCTGTTATCATCACTTTAGTTAGGGATAAAGTAATATTGGCAGACCAATCTGCGAAAAAAATAGTTAAAACTATCCAGTCTGATGGCAAGCCTTATAAAATAGGCATTATCGATGTGCCAGCTTTCTATGCAGATTTTAAAGCTTATAACGCAGGTGATAAAAACTATAAAAGCACCACTCGTGATGTTCGTTTATTGATAGATACTTTGAAAAATATCGATAAGGTAGATGCTATTGTGATGGATTTGAGGTCTAACGGTGGTGGTTCATTAGTTGAGGCTATCGACTTAACAGGATTATTTATCGATAATGGGCCAGTAGTGCAAGTTAAGGATATTAGAGGTAACGTAAACGTTGATGAAGATAAAGATGCAGGTGTTGCTTGGAACGGTCCATTCGGCGTAATGATAGACCGTTTAAGTGCTTCAGCTTCTGAAATTTTTGCTGGTGCTATACAAGATTATGGTCGTGGCATTATCATGGGTACTCAAACTTATGGTAAAGGAACTGTACAATCTACCATCGATTTAAACAGAATTGTAGAACCATCTATTTTACAAAAAATGATGTCGGTTTTAGCTGCTAACAAAACAAAGGCAGCACCTACAACTACAACAATAAAAGATGGTAAACCTGTTAACACGAGTACGGTAATTGTTGATAAGGATGGCGTACCTCAATTAGGTCAAATTAACTTAACAATGGGTAAATTCTATCGCGTTAATGGTAATAGTACACAACATAAAGGTGTAATACCGGATTTTAATTTCCCATCAATCTATCCATTGGATAAAATTGGGGAGGATACAGAACCATCGGCTTTGCCATTTGATATCATTAAATCATCGAACTACAATAAGGTTGCAGATTTGAGTGGTGTAAAAGCTAGCTTGATGAAACTCCACGAGCAAAGAATGTCCACTTCTTTAGATTATAAGGTATTGCAACAAGATATCTTAGATTCTAAGAAACGTGACGATGAAACGGCAATTACGCTAAACGAAGCTAAGCTTAAAGCAGAGCGTGATGCTTTGGAAACTAAAGCGTTAACAAGGTTAAATCAATTGAGAGCATCAAGAGGTTTAGCGCCTGTTAAAAAAGGCGATAAAGTAACCAAAGAAGATAACTTCGACTTTATACAGGAAGAAAGTTTAAGAATTATGGTTGATTTAATGAAGTTGACTGAAAACACCAAGTTGACTAGTAATACATCAAACTTGAATAAATAATAGAAATTACCAAGCATAAAAAAAGTCCGGACAATTCGTTCGGACTTTTTTGTTTATCAGCGAATGATTACTTTTTATTATTTGTTTTCTCCATCTGCATAGACATCATTTCTTTCATCGTCTTGTTCATCCCTTCTGTACTTCCATCTAAGAAAATCACGTTGCCATCACTGTTTTCCGCAAAGTGTTTAATAGATTCTGTCCACATGGTGAATAAGATTACAGAAATATCAAGGTTGGCTTGTTCCATTTCTTGAGCAGCTTTTGTCATACCGTGAGCAACCTCAGCACGGAATAAAGCGATACCTTGTCCACGTAATTGAGCTGCTTCACGTTCTGCTGCGGCAGCAATTTTAATCGCATTACCATCAGCCTCGGCGCCTTTAGTTTTGGTAATTAATAAAGCTTGACCTTCATTTTCAGCTGCTGCTTTTAAGTTGTTAGAAGCTACAACTCTACTCATTGAGCGCATAATTTCTTCATCAAAAGTAATATCATTCAATTGCAAATCTTGTAAATGATAACCCCAGCTTTCTAAAACTTGGTCAATTTGATGTTTTACATGCTCTACAATCTCATTTCTTTGTGCCAATACGTTTGCTTGTTTTTGAGTAGCTACATAAGCTCTAATCGACCCCTCGATGGTACGAATTAGAGCTTGCATCAAGTTGTTTGAATCAACAAATTTAAAGGCAAC
The DNA here is from genome assembly GCA_004295885.1 of Pedobacter sp. GTDB lineage: Bacteria > Bacteroidota > Bacteroidia > Sphingobacteriales > Sphingobacteriaceae > Pedobacter. The sequence continues at coordinate 7,797 of SEDG01000052.1, forward strand.
GTTTTTAATGGTTTCTTCATCGTGGTTTAACACAGAATAAAGCAACATCGCCTTAAAGTAAACGTTCGCTTGGTCTTGCGTTACCGCCTGAAAAGAAAGTTCAACAGATCGGTTTTGTATAGAAATTCTAGAATGAAGAACTTCTATTAAAGGAATTTTTAAGCTTAACCCTGGCCTCAGTTGTCTGCGATATTTACCGAAAACAGTCACCACCGCAATGGTGCCTTGTTTAACGGTAACAAACGAGCTGAACAAAACGATTAGCCCGAAAAAAAGTAAAATGTATGGAATGTACATCATAGTTATTGGTTTTAATTATTAATCAATATTACTATTAATTGTGATGAATAGTAAATAATTATTTAGGCAACAATCAAAACGATGAACATAGGTGAATTTATAGACTAAAAGCTTTCATCTACTGCTAACTAACAGGGGCGTCAAACAAAAAGTATTATTCGCTGTTATATTCCTGTAAAATCTAAAACTATGAATGTAAAACGAATTTTTGGAACAATCTTAACCATATTAGGTATAATAGGATTAATATATGCTGGTTGGGGTTTTGTACAGCAATCAGCTGGAACTCGCGGATTAGTGGTAGCTGCGATTATAGGCGTAATTTTCTTTGTGTCAGGGATTAGCCTAGTAAGAAATACAAAGGACGAAGCTTAACTTATCTTAAGCTAATCCTACCATTTCCTTCAAACTTTAACTGATTTTCGGGAATATCGAAATTGGTTAAAGTTTGTATCTTTTTGAAGGCAGTGAAATTTTCATCGAGTGTTAATCGGTTAATTTTGTCCTGTTTAACCGAAACTATATCAGCATAGAGGAAATCGCCTTTGGCATTTATTTTTAATTGCAGTAATGGAGCAATTCCATTTGGACCTTTTAAACCAAACATTCCATAAGTGCAAAAATTGCCCAAGCTGTAGGCGATGAATTTATTTTTATAAACTTCCATTGCTCTGGTAACGTGAGGCCCGTGACCTAAAACTACATCTGCGCCAGCGTCTATCACGCCATGAGCAAAGGCATAAACGTTACCACGGTTTTCGTTGTAAAACACCTCCGTTTTACGTGTTATGTGTTCAAATTTGGCGCCTTCTCCACCACCATGAAACGATACGATTACAATATCAACCTGTTTTTTAAGTTCGGCAACTAGCATTTTAGCACTATCAATATTTTTGATAGAAACTGTGTTGTCATTTGGAGCGAATGCACAAAAGGCATATTTTACACTGTCTTTTTCAAAAATGGCGAACGGTTTAGATTGTAATCCTGCATATTCAATTTGTAAAGAATCTAATATTGATGTAGTTTTTTTTCTTCCTGTTAAGCCAAAATCGCCGATATGATTATTTGCAATGCTCAAAACGTTAAAACCTGCTTTTTTGTAAATCCCTGCATACCGTTGAGGCATTCTAAAGGCAAAACAACTGTTGCTATTTGGGTCGCTGCATTTGGTCGATTTTCCTTTGTCTAAAAAGCAACCCTCCAAATTTCCAAAAACGATATCGCCTTTTAAAAACTCTTGAACGGCAACAAAACTATTAACTGCATCGTCTGGAGGAAGATTTACTTTGCTCGGATAAGCAGAACCTAGCATCATATCGCCAACGGCAACAATGCTAATTGTATCCTTTAATTTCTTAAGCTTGGGGGTGTCAACAATCGTGGTGTGAACAACTGCAACACTTTTATTTTGACAACTTATTAAAAAGTAAGCTACAACGACAGTTAGAAAAGCAAAGCTGAAAAATTTCTTCATTCTATTTTAATAAAAAATCCCTCCCGATGTGTCGAGAAGGATTATATTTCTTTAATCTTTAATCTTTATTCCTTGTTCTTTTATCCAAGTTATTCTTCTACAAAGTCTTTTTTATCTCCGTCAAGGATTCTTCCACCCTTGTAAAAATAACGGCTATAATAAAGGTCGTTTAGGCTGCTTATCTTAACGCCACCAGAACTTGAGTGTGCAAAACGGTTATCGCCTAAATAAACACCTACGTGAGAAATACTACGACTTTTAATTTTAAAGAATACTAAATCGCCTTCTTTTAACTCATCTTTAGACACCGGGTCTACCATACTAAAGATATCACGTGAATTACGTAAGATGGTGGTGTTAAAAACTTTCTCGTAAATGGTTTTTGCGAACGCAGAACAATCAATTCCTTTTTTAGTATTACCACCGAAACGGTAAGGAGTTCCAATCCACTCGTAAATAAATTTGTATAATTTTAAGTTAGCGGTTGCATCTACAGCAACACCCATCACTTGAGAAAAATATTGAGAGGCTAAATTGTCAGGGTCTTCAACGTTTGTTTCTTTAGTCTTCTTTTGGGCAAAAACAGCCGAGAAGCTGCAAAGAACGATTAAAGTAGAGAACAAAAACTTTTTTATCATGTTATACTGTTAAGTTTGGGTTAGATAATACTTACACTTAAACGTACACCACTACGGGCTTATTGTCAGGTCACAAAAGTATGTGATTTACAAATGTTATCCAAATGTTTTAACTTAATAGTAAAAGTTATTAACATTTCAACGCAAAATCGGAGTAATTGTATTATCATTTCGGCAAAGAAATTAACTCAATTTCTCAAAAAATTCCCTTTCTAATGCTGTTTGCGTAAACAAAATTTAATTTCTTCATTATTTTCTAAGGATGCTAAAATTTATTGCAGATTGTTAAAAGAAAAAAATATTAATAACGTGTTATAGAAGATTACAAGTTTAATAATACTAACAATTTAGAATTTGGCGAGTTGTTACTGATTTGACAAGGATATTTTTACACTAAATCATATCATAAATTGCATAAAAAAAATTAGATTTGCTCTCGTAAAATAAAAATCAATACCTCAACATGAGTGCAGTAGAAATAAATAAGGATACCTATTTGAAGTGGTTTGAGTCGATGTTGCTAATGCGCAAATTCGAAGAAAAAACTGGGCAGTTATATGGACAGCAGAAAATTCGTGGATTTTGTCACTTATATATAGGACAGGAAGCGGTTGTTGCAGGTGCAATATCAGCTATGCAAAAAGGTGATTCGATGATTACAACTTATCGTGATCATGCACATGCCTTAGCTTTAGGTGTAAGTGCAAACAGCATCATGGCGCACATTTTCAGCAAAGAGCACAACTTTTATGGTGGTCATGGAATTGTTGGTGGTCAGATTCCTTTAGGTGCAGGTATTGCATTTGCAGAAAAATACAAAGGAACTGATAATGTAAATATCTGTTACATGGGTGATGGAGCTGTGAGACAAGGTGCTTTAAACGAGACCTTCAATATGGCGATGTTATGGAAATTACCAGTAATATTTGTTTGTGAAAACAATGGTTATGCAATGGGAACTTCTGTAGAACGTACCACTAACATGAGCGATATCTATAAAATTGGTTTAGGTTTCGATATGCCATGTGCACCTGTTGATGGAATGGACCCAATTGCTGTACACAATGCGATGGATGAAGCAATCCAACGTGCTCGTAAAGGCGAAGGACCAACTTTCTTAGAAATGAGAACTTACCGTTACCGTGGTCACTCAATGTCTGACCCTGCTAAATATAGAACTAAAGACGAGTTAGAAACTTATAAAGCAAAAGACCCAATTGAGCAAGTAAGAGAAGTTATCTTGAAAGAGAAATATGCTGACGAAGCTTGGATTACTTCAATTGAGGAAAAAGTAAAAGGCATTGTTGATGAATCGGTGAAATTTGCTGAAGAATCTCCATTCCCAGATGCATCTGAATTGTATAAAGATGTTTATGTGCAAACAGACTATCCTTACCAAGAAATTTAATCAAAACGCATTTCAATAGATATATATAAATGGCTGATATAGTAAAAATGCCCAAAATGAGCGATACCATGACCGAAGGGGTGATGGCAAAGTGGCATAAAAAAGTGGGCGATAAAGTTAAAAGCGGTGATGTTTTAGCCGAAGTAGAGACTGATAAAGCTACGATGGATTTAGAATCTTACTGGGATGGAACGTTATTATT
>SEDG01000467.1 GCA_004295885.1 Pedobacter sp.
GCATAAACTCCAACGGATATAAATAAAAGCAAGAATACACCTAAAACCCAAGCGCCGATTTTTAAATATTTCTTGGGAATGTTAATTTTTGGTAACTGCATAAACTAATGTAGAATTAATTGTTAAACAAACGCTTATGGCAAATGTTTATTCTGCGTTAAAATTACAATAAAAAGGGCGATAGAAAATTTTTTGTGCCTATGTTTTGTTAATTTTGAGGAATGATAATTACCAAGGAGCAAGTGTTGGCTGCTTTAAGCCATGTTGAAGACCCAGATTTGAAGAAAGATTTGGTTACGCTTAACATGATTAAAGATGTTAAAATTGAAGATAAAAAAATAGGATTTACCCTAGAACTGACAACACCTGCTTGTCCGATGAAGGAAATGTTGAAAAACGCATGTACAAATGCCGTTAAACATTTTGTTTTGGCAGATGCAGAAATAAATATAAATATCACTTCGAGGGTAACTAAACCATTAGATATTTCTCAGTTGAAAGATATTAAAAATATAATCTTAGTTTCTTCTGGTAAAGGCGGCGTTGGAAAATCTACTGTGGCCAGTAACTTAGCGGTAACTTTAGCTAAAGATGGTGCAAAGGTCGGTTTAATAGATGCAGATATTTATGGTCCATCTGTGCCAATTATGTTTGGCTTAATTGGAGCAAAACCTAGCGCTAGAGAAACGGAAGATGGCAAAAGTTTAATTTTACCTATTGAAAAGTATGGCATTAAATTGCTTTCTTTAGGTTTCTTTGCAGACCCAGACCAACCTGTGCCTTGGCGTGGACCGATGGCGTCAAATGCCATCAAACAATTGTTTAATGATGCAGATTGGGGTGAGCTAGATTATTTAATTGTCGACCTCCCTCCGGGCACTGGAGATATTCATATTACCATTAGCCAGAGTTTCCCAATTGCAGGTGCTGTTATTGTTACCACACCTCAGCAAGTGGCATTGGCCGATACTAGAAAAGGCTTGGCGATGTTCAGAATGCCAGGAATTAATATCCCTGTTTTAGGCGTTGTAGAAAATATGTCTTATTTCACTCCAGCAGAATTACCAGAAAACAAGTATTACATATTTGGCAAAAACGGAGGAAAAGAGTTAGCAGAGAAATATGACGTTCCGTTTTTGGGCGAAATTCCTTTGGTGCAAGGCATTACTGCAGCAGGCGATAGCGGGCAGCCAATAGCTATGGAAAATGAAAGTCCGATTGCTGCTGCATTTAAGGAAATTGCAGGAAAAATTGCTCAACAAATTTCTATAAATAACGTGCAGACAGCTAATTGCTAAAAATTTACTATTTTTATACTTTAATCAATATAAGATGAGTTTAACAGAACAAGTGGAGCAGGCATTAGAAACCATCAGGCCATATTTAATAGCTGATGGCGGTAATGTTGCCATAGAAGAGATTACGGCGGACAACGTTGTTAAATTAAGATTATTAGGCAATTGTGGAAGTTGTAAAATGAGTTTTATGACCATGAAGGCTGGTATTGAACAAGCTATCATGAAAGCAGTTCCAGAAATTACTAGTGTTGTTGCAGTAGATTTAGCAGAACAAGATTAAGTTTTTAACAAAATTTAACTAGTCATTAAGCCATTTACAAGTATTTTTGTACAATGAAGTATAGGTTAACTATCATATTATTGTTTTTTAGTGCCGTTGTTTTTGCGCAAAGCGAAACCAAAAGCACTAAATTAATTCAATTTTCGGGTATCATAACCGATGCTGACAGCAATTCTGTTGTGCCATACGTTACCATTACCAATCAAAGTTTTAACGAACAAAAATATGCTGCAAACTATCAGGGTTACTTTTCATTCATTGCCCATCCCGGGGATACCTTATTGTTTTCTGCGGTAGGTTTTACAAGCAAAACCTTTGTTTTACCAAGTGTTATTGCCGATAGCAAATTTACTGCGATGATTAAGCTAAAAACCGAAATCGTTTATTTAAGAACGGTTCGTGTTAATCCTTGGGCAACTGTAGAAGAGTTTACCAAAGATTTTCTTTCCATGAAAGTGGCGGATGATGATTTGGCAATTGCAAAGCGAAACGTTTCTCCTGAAGCTTTAAGAGGGATGATTAAAACTCTGCCTCGAGACGGACAAGAAATTAGCAATGGCAACTATCGCTATAATTTTGATAGGATGATGAATGTAAATATGCGTCAGACTAATCCTCTACTAAACCCATTTGCTTGGGGTAAACTGATGCAGACTATCTTTAACGGAGATAAGTTACGTAGCGAAGAACAATAGATTAGCTAATTAAGTCACTTATCTTTTCTTGTTTTGTTTAGGGAAGCGCATTTTGTAATCTGTAGATACGTTTCCTTTAGAAATAGCATCTAACTTTCCTTTTAACAATTGTTTGCGTAACAGACTTAGTTTAT
>SEDG01000468.1 GCA_004295885.1 Pedobacter sp.
TCAGGCATTTTTTTGTAAAGTTCACAGCAGTTAACCTGAACACCATACATTAATTGGTAGAATTCTTTTTCCTCAAAAGCAAAATCCCAGTAGGCTAACCACATGGCTTCTAGTTGTTCTTCTGGATCTTGTTTACTGTCTCTAGCTGCTTTTACTTTAACACCTAGATGGATGTATCCTTGTCTAGTTAGTTCTAGCAAGATTCCTTCTTTGTTGGAGAAGTATTCGTAAATAATTGGAGCGGTGTATTCAATTACATCAGCAATTTTGCGCATACTTAACGCAGCCCACCCCTCTTGTTTTACAATTTGTAAAGCAGCATCCAAAATACTCTTACGAGTTTCTTCTTTTTGACGCAATATCCTTTCTTTACTTCCCATTTTTATTTAAGTGCCATAAAATAATCTAACACTGTTAAGCAAATGTATAAACAGTTTTCAAAATGCGTATCATTTATTTGTCAGATAAAGTGGAAAGTGCATTTAACAATTCTTAACAGTCTTTTTCGAGGGATATTTTTTACATTTAAAAATGGAAACACGCTCCGAGAACTCAAAACCTTGGTCAATTAGCAAAAGGTTTTTTACACTGCTATCTATCTACTTTGCCTTTTTGATGGTAGATTTTACCAGTAGCGACGAATTGTTTCCTCATTTTGTATATGTATTTCCTTTTCCAGATTTAATAAGATTGACCGAGCCTTACGGAGAATCTACACCGATGGGTTTAGCGTGGACTTTTGTGGGTTATTCTTCTGGGTATAATTTATTTACAGGCGGTGCAGAAGTTTTGGCTGGCATTCTTTTATTCTATAAACGTACTACACTTTTTGGTTCATTGGTGGCAATGACGGTGATGGCCAATGTGGTGGCAATGAATTTCGCCTATGATATTCCTGTAAAAATATTTTCGTTGAACTTATTAATTATGGCTGCTTGGATAGCATGGTATGATAAGGACAGATTAATCAATTTTTTCTTCCTCAATAATGTTGCCGACCCTTCTGTAATTACATATCCTTATCACACAAAGTGGAAAAAAATTGTCCAGCTTTCACTGAAGTCAATTGCAATTTTGTTTGCGCTATACTCTACTTTATATAGTGATCTTAACATGGCAAAAGAATACGGAGACGCCGCACCTAAGGCACCTTTATATGGGATTTATGATGTGAAAACCTTTAATTTAAAAGGAGAATTGCTTGCACCATTGACTACAGATTCAACTCGTTGGAAAAGAATGATTATCGGTTATCCTGGTTATGCCAGAATTACAAAAATGACAGACAGCAATGTTTGGATGAAATTAAAGGTTGATACGAATGCTAAAACTCTAAAATTTACATCCACTAAAGATAGCACCAATCAATACATTTTAGCTTATAAAAAGCTAGGAAAAGACCAACTGATTGTAAAAGGTTTAGTAGGAAAAGATGCTATTAGTATTCAATTTAAACAGTTCGACCATACTCAATTAAATTTGGTAAAAACTGGTTTTCATTGGATTAATGAGTATCCTAATAATAGGTAGAAAGTTTTTGAGGGGTTGTCATCCTGAATTTATTTCAGGGTCTTCTTATCAGAACGTGAGGCTTCCAATTTGCGAAACTATGGTTACCGTCATCATAAAATACTAAATTAGTATTGTAATGAATTCTCAATTATCCCAGAGGGATAAAATATATATAGGAAATTACAAACCATATATTCGACCGCAGCTGGGGTCGCACACCGCAATTATATGTTAGCTATAGATATTAGACCTCGATGAGGTCTAACATCAAAGCATTTTATCGGCTTTCCTAAAAGGATTTCTCTTAATGGTCTTTTTAATTTTTGTCCATTGCTCATCAAAGAAATCGCATGACATATAATTCACACCCACACGTAAAGCCTTTAATCCGCTTACCCCTTGCAATTCTTCAAGTTCTAGCGTTTCTAAATCATCTTGTAAAAAGCCCTGTTCTTGTAAATATTTAATGTATTCTAAATATTCATTAGCCTCATAGGTATTGAAATAAACCAATGCAATTTTACCAGGTTGCGTTAAACGTTCTTCTGTTCCCTTTACTAAAACCTTATCGATTCTTTTCTTAACTACCTCGTAACGAATATTATAAGCACCTTCCACATCAAATCTTCTTTCATCGTTTCTAAAACTGATGTCGATCGGATTACTGTGAATAAATATCAACTGTGTGGTCAATAAAGCTCTAGGCATTTGGCTAACCAAACTATTTGTTAAACGAGCCACTTCTACCATCGCAGTTAATTGCCAAAGGCGAATATTTTTTAAATACAATAAATCAAATGGCACATCTGGTGCGATGTCTTGACCAATGTAAATATCATATTCTACCCCGTCAGTTCTAAACTTCGCAAAATAACAAGGATAGGAAGCTTGCAAAGTTTGTTGGGCATCTTCCAAATACTCACTTACTGCAGTGTTAATGAACTGCATAGAAGTTTCTAAAGTTCGCCTGTTTTCAAATGCAATACCACTGTCTGAATTGATATTAGAAAAGTAAGCCTCCACGGTTTCTTTCGCTTGTGGATGCCCTTTTACAATATGTTTTAACATTGGATAAACTTCCAATTCTAAAAACTCATTTAATAAAGCTTCCTCACTTGAGCTAATTGCATCCTTAATTCTATTT
>SEDG01000469.1 GCA_004295885.1 Pedobacter sp.
ATTAACAAAGGAATTTTATCTTTTTGAGGCAAGGGAATTTTGTTGCCTATTAAAAAATCGCTTAGTTTTTTAAATTGTTTCATCCCCAAAGGCATAAAACGGTCGCCATCTTGTCTAAATCGAATAATCAATGGAAAAATCAATTTATCGAAATCTACAAAAGCCTTATTGCGGTTATCTTCAACTAAATTTGAATCACTATAAAAAAGTGAGATTTTTTGGCCTTCAACTTTTACAAACTCATCTTGCGGGTGTATAAAATGAGGTTCAAAAACTACCTCTTTTGGCAAGGCCGATATCATCAAATCATCTCTATTGATAGTTGCCCGATGAGAAATACTGTAAAAAGAGGTTCCACTTTGTTTAGTTAACGACTCCAAAATTTCATCGACTACTGAATCTGTAAAACGATACGCACTCAATAACTCAAACAGCAATAACTTTTGAGGATTGAGCCCTTTGATTTGCTCGATAGAAAAATATATAGAACCATTCTCTTCTCTAGCGATTTCACTTCTTTTCTGCTCAACTACCTGTCTTAAAATCTCTTCAGTTTCTGCAAATCGCTTAATATTTTGAGCAAAGGTTTGTTCTAGGTTTGGGTTAATATCACGCAGTTGCGGAACCACATTTAACCTTATTTTATTACGAGCGTATTTTGTTGTTTCATTAGAACTATCCTCTACAAAAGCAAAGTTTTCACTTTCAATTAAATCGTCTATTTGTTGTCGAGATAAAAACAACAAAGGTCTTATTAATTTATCCCTTTTAGGCAAAATGCCATGTAAACCACTTATTCCTGTACCTCTAGTTAAGTTTAGCAATAAGGTTTCTATCACATCATTTTGGTGATGGGCCAAAGCGATGAACTCATAACCGCCCTCACTCCTGATTTTTTCAAACCACTGGTAACGCAAATCCCTTGCAGCCATTTGGGTAGAGATTTGATGTTCATTAGCATATCCTTTTGTATCAAAATGAGTTACATAAAATGGGACATCTAAAGTTGCCGCCAATATCTTTACAAAACTCTCGTCTCTTTGCGCTTCATCGCCTCGCAAATTAAAGTTGCAATGCGCAATACTAAAGTTATAGTTAGAGAGTTTAAATAGCTGAGTCATCAAAACAGAATCCTTGCCCCCACTCACCGCTAATAAGATTTTATCAGATGCGGCAAAAAGGGCATTTTTTTTGATATAAGATGTAAACTGCTCCAGTGGTAACATGGCTCAAAAGTGCTTAAAAATATTTAATTTAAAATAAAAACCTAACTTTGCAAAGTGGAGAAATTACGCTTTTTCTTAATCTTTTTACTCTTTCCAAGTATTTTATTTGCGCAACAGCGTACTAAAATTATTTTGCAGAGCTCCGCTTTGATGAATGTTGATACAAAGACAAACATTACCAAGTTGAAAAACCCCGTCTTTTTACATGACAATGCCATTTTAAGCAGCGATAGTGCTAATTTTTTCACAGAAAGAAATTATGTTGAGTTTTTTAGCCATGTCCATATCAATCAAGGGGATACCTTAAATGTCTATTCAGATTTTCTAAATTATGATGGTAATACAAAAAATGCACATTTAACCGGGAAGGTTCGCTTGGAAGATAGAACTCCAACTATTTTAACTACAGATTTGCTCGATTACAATACAGGAACAAGAATTGGCCAATACTACGATGGCGGTAAAATTGTAAATAAAGATGTAACCTTGACTAGTAAAAGAGGCTGGTATTTTGCCAACACAAAAGATGCTTTTTTCAGGTACAACGTAGTAACTGTTACTCCTCAATCTACCATCAAAACTGATACCATGCGTTACAATACCTTAAGCAATTGGACTTATTTTTATGGCCCGACGAATATTAAAGGGAAAACCGACAACTTGTATACGGAAAATGGAGCTTATAATACCGCAAGTGAAAATGCCTATTTCGGCAAGAAAAATCTATATACTGAAGGGTCTAAATCTTTAAAGGGTGATAGTCTATATTATGATGGTAAAAAAGGCTATGGTAAAGCTGTAAAGAATATCATTTTTATGGATACCCAAGATAAAACTTTATTGAAAGGTCAACTGGGTGAGTATTACAAAGTTGATGAGCGAGTCGTGGTAACTAAAAACGCTTATTTCGCCATGGGGACGAAGGATTCTGTTACCGTCGGAAAAAAGAAAATGCCCGATTCCTTATTTCTAGGTGCAGATACTTTAGAAACTCAAAGAGTATTACTGAAATCGCTAAAGGTTTTAAACAGGCCAATTGTTCAAAAAAACAATCAGGTTGGTGAAGATGAAGAGAAGGAAAAAGAAGCAAAGGAAAAAGAAAAAGCAGAGGCCAGAAAGCAACTAGCTGAAGAGGCTAAAATTAAGAAAACAGCTCCAGTTGAAACCAACGGCAACGGCGCAACAACATCAAACAAAAAAGATAGTGTAGTTGCATTTAATCCTGCTGATACGGTTAGAACTAGGGCAATAAGAGCTTATCACAATGTGAGGGTTTTTAAAACTAATATGCAGGCAAAAGCCGATTCATTATTCTACACAGCCGCAGATTCTACCTTGCGATGGTACAAAAACCCTATGCTTTGGTCTGAGGGAACACAGCAAACTGGAGATACAATTCACGTATTCTTTAAAAACGATAAAATCCATAGTTTTCAGGTGATAGAAAATGGATTTATCGTGAACGTTGAGACAGACTCTACTAAGTTTAACCAGGTTAAAGGAAAACTGATTACAGGGTTTTTTAGCAATGGAAATGTGCGAGATGTCTATGTAGATGGCAATGCCGAAAGTATTTATTACAACAGAGATGAGAAGGGCGTTTATCAGAACATGTCTCAATCTGTTAGTGGTAGAATTCGCTTTAAATTTGATGACAAGGAACTTACCGACATTACCTACGTGAAAGGCGATGAAGGTGTAACGCATCCAATAGACAAGCTGCCAAAAGAAACATTGTTAACTGGCTTTATCTGGAAACCAGAATTGCGACCTACCAGCAAAGCTGATATCATAAAAGGATTACCAGCGAAAAAAGCTCCAGTAAAACCTAAGGCAACCACTAAACCGAAAACCACCCCAACAGTAAAAGGGAAAGACCCATCAGGCATTAAACCAATATTACCTACTAAGAAAAGCGAAGTAAAGCCTATAATAAAAGAAGAAAAAGCTCCCGATTCACTAATGAAGGAAATTACGCCTCGGTTGAAGATTGACACTTTGAAGAAAAATTAGGCTTGTTGTTGTAAAAATGCAATCAGTTTTCGCATGGCTAAAGCTCTATGGCTAATTTGATTTTTCTCCGCCATTTCCATTTCCGCAAAAGTAATGTCATATCCATTTGGTTCAAATATTGGATCGTAGCCAAAACCCTTCTCACCACTGGGTTTTGTTCTTATTTTACCATTGATAACACCTTCAAAAAAATAGCTTTCTGCGCCTTTTACCAAAGAAATTACAGTTTTAAAACGAGCATTTCTGTTTTCAATTCCTTCCATTTTTTGCAATAGAAATTGCAAATTGTCGGCATCCCCTCTTTTTCCGCTATATCTCGCCGAATAAATTCCAGGTTCATTGTTTAAGGCCTCCATTTCCAATCCGCTATCGTCTGCAAAACAATCGATTTGGTAGTTTTCTACCACGTATGTACTTTTCAAGGCTGCGTTTTCAGCAAAGGTTTCGCCAGTTTCGGGGATATCATATTCACAAC
>SEDG01000053.1 GCA_004295885.1 Pedobacter sp.
GAAGGTGGCATTGTGTATCATTACAAGGGAGAAAATGGGAAACTTGAAGCAGTTTACTACAAAACCTTCGTAGACTGTGTTGGCCAACCTCATTTAAATTATGATCAGTTTCCGTTTAAAAGTTTAGTAGTTGACCGAACGATTAGTCCAGCTAAATTAAAATTCTATTCTAAACAAGAAGGTGAGGCGGCTAGAATTGTTGACGAAAAAGCAGTAGATTTAACTGAAGCAGGCGATTATTACTTGAAAGTACCAGGAATTGCTATTAATGATAATTTTAATGTGGTTAATGCATATGGTGCGTTTAACGAACGAATTTTTATAATGGCCGTTCCTTATATTGGCGGTTTTAATCCAGATTATTCTGGCCTTGATTTTTCTGAAGAAGCTTCCAGTAGAATTATTAAAAGTATCTAAGCAACAAATACTTACACATTCTAAGAATATCGATAATAATTAACTTTTATAACCGTATATAATATAGGTTAAGTAAATAAAGCGGGGGCAAGGCGGATGAATTGTTCCCGCTTTTTTGTTATTTTTCGTGATATTTATTCAAATGTCATGCTCTAAAAGAAAAACTCCAATCTTCGGTTATACCACAGCTACCTCAGAAAAGCTGATGAAGAGAAAATGGAATAAAAGTTTTAGACGAGTTGCCAGGGCGTTCCTACTAATCGAGAAAGAAATTCCTGTTAAGAAACAGGCCGTTAGCGATGTTTGGGAAGGTGGAAAAGATGGTAAGTTGTATTGGAAAGGACATGCTCAAAAAGACATGCGCAAATAAGTCTTAATCTCTAAAAATAGTTTCTATTAATATCTTTTGAGGTGTATGCAAAAAGATGCGTTTAATCTTTAATTCAGGGACATCCATTAATTTGAAAGGGATCTTCATCGCTATTAATTTTTTTTTAAAAGCGTCGTAATCTTCCATAATCAAGGCAAAATGGTCAATTGCTTCAGTTGAGTTATTTGGAGTTTCTACTGTACCTACAGGACTTTTTATAATGTGTACCAAAGGCGAATCCTTCCAGTATAACCAATATCCATCTACTAAAGCGGCGATGGTTTCAGGCCTTTTACCTTCAACTAAATCAAATACTGAAACCATAAAATCTCTAGTTTCCTTTAAATGGTTGGTACGAATAGTAGCGTGATCAATATGCATAAGATGATTTATCTTTCAAATTTAGGATAAAAATAGTTTGTCATTCCGACTTTGGAAGGATCTAAAATAAGAAATATCAAATAGAACCTTCAAAATGCTAATAATCTGTACTCGGCACAAGTCTGCATTAGAAGCAACAGATGTTTTAAGATATTTTTTACAAAACTTTTAAAATCAAAGCACTAGCTGATTTACTTTTTATGTATATTCGATTTAAGATTTATAAAAATATGAAAAGATTAATACTCCTTTTTGCAGTAGTACTAGGTTTTACTGCGATGACAGCGATGCATGTTGATACTGAGCCTCAGTTTAAATTTGAAAAAGAAACTTATGATTTTGGTAAAGTAAAACAAGGAACTCCAGTTACCGCTGTTTTAAAGTTTACAAACGTTGGTGACAAACCATTAATTTTAAGTGCAGTTGAACCTACTTGTGGCTGTACAGTAGCTGATTTTACTAAAACTCCAATTAAAAAAGGAGCAACAGGTACTATTAGTTTAACTTATAATGCTGCAGCTATTGGTCAATTCACAAAAGAAACTACAATTAGATCTAACGCAACAGAAGCTGTAAAAAAGGTATATATTAAAGGCGAAGTAGTTGCTACTGTAACTTCAAAATAGTAGTCGATTTACGAATAACAAAAGAAAATTTCAAACTCCAGTCAGTAAAATGACTGGAGTTTTTTTTTAATTGTATATTCCAAATTACCATATATATAACCTTTCAAAGCCGAAGCGATATATTTTAAAATAAAACCTTTAACTCCTATTGGTTGTTATAACATAGTCTTTGTAGAAAATAAAAATTTAAAGATTATGAAATTATCAATATTAATACCCTCGGTTTGTGTGGTCGCTATGATGGCTACTGGCTGTGTGAGTAACAAAAAATTCGCCGAACTGCAGTCTACTAATACTAAGCTGCAACAGAGTAACGAACAACTCAATCAGCGTTTACAAGCTAGTGAAAGTGACGCATCTGGCGGAAAAATTAGAATAAAAAGTTTAGAGGAGCAAATTGCTGCTGAAAAAGCTAATGCTGTTGCTTTACAAGCAGCATTAAATAAATGTTTAAATTCAAGTAGCCAAGGGAATGTGAACATATCTAAATTGGTTGATGAGATTAACAGTTCTAACAAATACATTCAGCAATTGGTAAACGCCAAAAACAAAAGCGATTCGTTGAATATGGTTTTAACCAATAATTTAACACGTTCATTAAGTCAACAAGAAATGAGCGATGTTGATGTGCAAGTGTTAAAAGGAGTGGTTTACATTTCTTTATCTGACAATATGCTGTACAAATCTGGTAGTTATGAAATCTCTGACAAAGCAGGAGCAACGTTGGGTAAAATCGCTAAAATTATCTCAGACTATAGCAATTATGATGTGTTAATTGAAGGTAACACCGATAATGTGCCTATTTCTAAACCTAACATCAGAAATAACTGGGATTTAAGTGCTTTAAGAGCATCGTCAGTTGTACAGGCATTACAAAATACTTATAAGGTAGATCCTAAGCGTTTAACTGCTGGCGGACGAGGAGAATACAATCCTTTGGTATCTAACGATAACGAAGCTAGTAAAGCAAAAAACAGACGTACGCAGATTATCATTACACCTAAGTTAGATCAGTTTATGGAGCTAATAGGCAAAGCACCAGCTGAAACTAAACCTTAGTCATTTAACGGTTTTCAGTTTGCAATTCCCCTTGGGATGTAAGATGCATAGTTTACCGTTTTTAAATATTATGGAATTCTTTTTCTAAGGAATGCCTCTAATGAAAAACCCTCGACAACTTGTCGAGGGTTTTGTTTTTTAACTCTTTTATTAAATTTCGGGTTGACTTGTTAATTAAAAAGTCGGCTTATCAGGTCCACTCTCATTGATGTTTTCCCAGTTATCCGCCTTTTCGTGTTCTTTTTGAGCATATTCGGCTGCTTCATTGTGCACGTTTGCAACTTTATCGGGTTCCGAATTTTCTTTAAAATCCTTATTGCCATCTTTATTAACACTATTAGGCATCATATCCAAATTTTCGGCAGCTGGCTGCGCTTCACTTTGTTTTTTTGGGATGTCATGTTCATGAGCGGCTTTATCATGGTTTTTTCCTAAGCCTGCAATATTTTCGTTTGTTTCCATCTTGGTTAATTTTAGGTTCAGTTTAATAACAAAACGCTTAATTAAAAGTTTTTTTAAAAAAAAAGGAAATATGAATTAAACAAGTTTTGTTAATTCTGGTAGGGAAAGTGGTTTTTTTAATAATTTAACTACGTAAGGATTGGCTTCTGCACGCTGAATATCACCAAAATCTAGGGTGGAGGATAGCATGGCAATAGTACATTTATCTGCGATATTCTTACTCAAGTTTTTATATTGCTCTAAAAAATCAAAGCCATCCATATCTGGCATTTGAATATCCAACAGAATAAAATTCGGCAGTCTTTCTGTCTCACTCGCATATTTATTAAGGTAATCCAAAGCTTCTTCTGCAGATTGACAGATGATCGTCTCGTCAAAAAGTTTAGACAAACTAATCAGCTTTGCGTTAATTTTTAAATCGATTTCGTTATCATCGATTAGCATTACCTTATTTGTCTTGTTTAACATCACCTTAATGGTTCTTTTAATCCTTATTATTATTCGGAATGGTTATTTTAAAGGTAGTTCCTTTATCTAGGTCTGAGCTTACAGAAATCCGGCCATCAATTTTATTTAACGCTTCTTTTACAATGAACAAACCTAAGCCACTTCCGTGGTGCACTTTACTCTTAAAAAATTGAGTAAAGATTTTTTCTAGATGTTCATTTAATATGCCCATCCCATTATCGCTAATGCTAATATGAGCATAGTCTTGGTTTACGTCTACCTCAATATTTACTTTTTTGTTCTCCTCAGTTACTTTTTGGTATCTGATGGCATTTGAAATTAAGTTACCAAGGATAACTTCAATCCTAAATAAATCACCCTTGAAAGGAACTTCTTGATCTACATTGATGGTAAACTGGGTGTCTTTGTCAGAATAAGAATAAACGTCTACAAGTTCTGAAACGAGGGTTTTAAAATCTACCTCACTAGAGTCGGTTGTGTTTTTATTGTTTTTATAATATTGCAGCGTTTTTTGGATATAATAATCGAGTTTGTTAGAGCAGGTTTCTATTAAACCCCAGTATTCGCCACTAGAGTTATACAAACCTTCCATTTTTACCAAATTAACAATGCCAATAACCGAAACCAAGGGCGCCCTTAGTTCATGGGATATACTGTAGATAAATCTATTTAGCTCATTATTCGTTTTTTCTAGCTCTGCTACTTTATTACGTAAATCAACTTTGGCCCTGTAAGCATCGTAAGCATTTTTAATGGAATTGTGTAACTCTAAGTCACTCCATGGTTTTTGTATGTACCTGTAAATGTCACCATGGTTAATTGCATCGGCAAGGGCGTCTATATCTGTATAACCAGTCAAGAGAATCCTAACGGGATCTGGGTAAGTTTCTACAATGCTTTTAAAAAATTCTACACCAGTTATTTTTGGCATTTTTTGATCGGCGATGATTACGTGTAAATCAACATTTTGCAAAATCTTCAGCCCTTCTTCTGCAGAAATAGCGGTGTAGATCTCATACTGACGTCTAAAACTAGCCTTAAATGCTTGTAGGTTATTTTCTTCATCATCGATGTATAAAATTCTTACACTTTGGTTTCTTGTTGGCATCGCTTATTCGGGATTTACATTCAAGGTAATAATAAATTCTGTTCCAACACCTAGTTTAGATATAACATCTATATGACCTTTGTGTTTCTCAATAATACTGAACACGATAGAAAGCCCAAGTCCAGTACCTTCTCCGATATCTTTGGTAGTAAAAAATGGTTCAAAAATTCGATGTCTTGTTTCCTCAGTCATCCCTACACCGCTATCTTTAATACTTATTTTCACTTGTTGTTGTTCATACCAGCTCTTGATGGTTAAAAATTCTTCATCAGCAGGTACTTTTTTGCTTTTTATAGCCTGTATCGCATTTGAAACCAAGTTCATAAACACTTGATTTATTTTTCCTGGTTGACACTCCACTTTAGGTAAATTGCCAAGTTCACTAACAACTGTTAAATTGTCAGGCATGTTATTTCTAACCAAAACCAAGGTAGATTGCAAACCCTCGTTCAAATCGACAGGTTTCATATCGCTTTCATCGAGCCTGCTAAAGTTTCTTAAACTTCTTATAATTTCAGCTGTTCGCTTAGCGCCCTCACTTATTCCAGAGAGCAATGAAACAATTTCATTATTAACAAAGCCTATGTCTATTTGTTTCTTAAAAGCTTCTATCTCTTCAACTTGAGCTTTTACATCGCCATCAAAATCAATTTCTTCGTATTTTGTAATAACATCTTTTAAATCGTTAATGTCTAACTCCAAAGGTTTAATGTTAGAGGTTACGAAATTAATAGGGTTGTTTATCTCGTGGGCAATGCCAGCTGTTAACTGACCCAGAGCAGCCATTTTTTCGGCGTCAACTAGTTGCGATTGTGTTTCTTTTAAATTTGTTAAGGTTATGTTAAGTGTAGAATTTGCACTTTGAAGTTCTTCTGTTCGCTCTTTTACACTTTTTTCTAGGATTATATTCTGCTCTTTAATTAATTTCTGATTTTCCAAAGATGCGTTAAGGGCTTGTGCTTGAGCTATTTCATTTTCTTTTTTAAAGAAGTTAATTTTATCCGCTAGTGCAAATGAAAGTAACAGCACTTCTAAAGCCGAAGAGATTTGTAAAAGATAAATTGTGAAGTTGTTGTATGGAATAATGCTGTAATCTTTTAAGATAAAGAAAATAGCACCAATAAATAATATTGTCCAAGCGATATTATAGTAACCAGCTGGTTTGAAATGCTTTTTAAAGTATACGTAATAGGATGTGGAAAGTGCTAATACCACTCCAGTCATGATGATAACTTGCATGATCATGAAAGCAGTATGATTATCAAGCAGGAATATAGAACAGATTGTTAATAATATTAATACGATGTAAGTAATGAAAGCTTTATGCGCTCTGGGTGCAAAAACTTTAGTATTAAGGAAAGAAATCGTAAAAAGATCAGCAAATAATAAGGCTAGAAGAGAACAAAGTACAACAGAGTAGCTGTTAAGCTGAGGAAGACTATTCCAAATATAAATCTCGCCATATCCCTGTATTGAAATTTGGGTGAGCCAAGTGAAAAGTATATAAAAGACATAATGAATATAGCTTTTATCCCTTACTACGATAAATAGGAACAGATTGTAGATGAACATAATGAGCATCACACCCGTATAAATACCAAAAAAAACATCTTTAAATGAGTTGTTAGCAACTATATCATCTTGGGTGACAATCGAAATTTTTGCAATAAAGTTTTCATGAGATTTTAGCTTTAAATAGATAACCTCATCTTTTCGCATCGTGTCTGCTAATAGATAGCTAATGCCTTGTACGTTTTTTAGCTTATCATAACCAGGCAAAGCTAACGGTTGTTGCAGACGAGGGATTTCGCCTTGCTTCTTCCTATACATTTCATAGCTTTTAACCCTACCTTGTTCGATAAAGAGGACTTTGTTATCGAATACTAAGTCCTTTGTGGTGCTCAATTTGATCCAAAAAGTTGCATCCTCTACACCTAGATTTAATACCTCACGGTTGGGTAGCTCAACAAACAGCTTGTCGCCAACTTCTGTAGCCTTAAGTTTATTGGTATTATCTTTATAATATGCGACGTTAAAAGGCAAACTATCTTTTTTAAAGCTCCCATAGGTGCTTTTACCAGCAATAAGTAAGATAACTATCAATAATCTATTGAGAGTGGTTAGCGTCATGTTTTAGGGATATGAAAGGTTAAGTTAACAGTATCGCCCTGCTTAGATAATACTTCTTGCTTATAGATAGCTTGCTCTCTCATTTCAAACACATAAGAGCGTTGGGGGTCTTGAGCAAGCGGTAAATTGACGACATCGTGGTTAAACATTACGGTTGCCGTCATGTCATCTTTAGGATAATAAAACTTACCATTATTGCCTAAAGAAGTAACAACTTGAAAGCCGCCTCTGAGTACATTTCTGTAGGTAGCAGGCGCAGCAAGACCAAATAAGGTGGTAATGCCAACAAACTTTGCATAAGCCATACAAGCTGTACTGAGATGTATGCTTCCTATTCCCAAACCTGCAACCTCGAATGAGTTCCATACACCTGCCACTTCACCTGTACCTACATCTGTGAAATCATCAACCATTTTATAGATTTTATCGTCCATGTAGCCAACGGCTTCTTCAATGGGCAACCTATTCTTTCTATTAGCTTTATGTATTCTGCCTCCTCCCAAAACTTTGTTGGTATCTTCATCAGTCACTAGTACCACGTAAACATCTGGATTAAGAATCCAATCGGCTTTGGCAGAAGAAATTTGTGTGATTCCAAATATTTCAAGTACGCGTTTGTGTCCTTCAACAAAACTCATTGAGGCATCTCTATCATCCACAGCTCTGAAAACTGTGAACTTAATGTTTTTTATATCTGAGTTATGCTCTTCCAATTGAGAATGTTTTTGAGAGTGATTTTCGGATGGTTCTTTCTGGTGAAGGATCGGCTTTAAAAATTCTGAACATAAAGATAGGTTGTTCAGTTGAAAGACTAAACAATCGGTTGAAATTTTGTTCGGCTTCTTTTAACTGTGTTTTATTTTCTAAAGGAATAGCCAAACTATCTTCAACGCTATTTTTATAGAAAAATATCAGCGGAACATTAACAGGGTGAATTTGTAGTTCTAATCCCGTGGCGCCTAACCAAAGTTTTTCTGCAGCTCTTCCACCTTCGATAAACGAGTTGATTTCGCCTTTTGGCATGGTTATTAATCCAACGGCTGATGACGCCATGAATTGCATCATGGTTAATCTTTTAAAACCGCTGCCACCATTCATTTGCTGCAAAAAGCTGATCATCTTTTTATCTTTCAAAAAGCGTATGCCCACTAAATCATTATTGCTCAAATCCAATGTATGTATCCCGATCCCGTCTTCTGTTTCTTGCACTTGTTGTAAGTCCCATCGCATTTCTCTAGTGATAAAATCTTCATGAGCTTCAGGGATAAACATCCTTAGTAAATCTGTTTGGGTAGCAATGGCACCGATACTTTTAATCAGGTCCGGATCGGTAATCCATTGTAGCTTAGCATTTGGAATTTGTGCAACAAGACTTGAAAGTTGGTTTAAATGGGTTTGATCAAGTTCTTGCCTTGGTGTAATTTTACGATTGGTATGTCGAAGATCTATTTGTTTTGCTAAAGTTAGCTCTTGCTCGTTAGGCTGATAATTTGAAGTGAAGCTAAACCATGCTAAATGATTAGGCGCAAATTGAGGGGTTAAATTCCAATTTACGGCCAAGTTTAAATCAGCAGCTTTTAATAGAAGATTTTCAATTGCTGTACCAATTGAAATGTAAGAAGAAATATATTGAGGATCTAAATAAGCTTGGGCATCGCTTTGTTCTAAAAACAAATGCAACAAGCCATCTTGATAATGCCAACGCCAAGGCTGATTATTTCCCCCTGATGGCGCTTTCCCTGCAGCAACTATTAATTGACTTAAAATATCCTCTGGCAATCGCTGTTCATGTTTATCAAAAGCCAAACGATTGGTCTTAATAAAGTCTTCTATATTTTCTGTAGACAGGGGCGGTAAGCTTGCAGTTATTTTCTGATCAGAAGTTTTTTCTGGGTCTGCAATCAACTCATCTAAGTCAAGGAAAAAGCGGCCAGAAACCTTCAGATTGCCTAATAGGATTTTCCTCGATAAATCAGCAGTTACGCCACCCCCGTAGGTTACAGCGCTTGCCAATTGTGGCCAAGTAGAAATGGTGGCCATTATTTCTACAGCTGATGCCTTCATACGAGGAGATAGGGTTTCAACTCCCGTTACAGCGGTAATGTATGGTGTCCTCTCGTCTAATGTAGTAAGCGATTTATACTTACTCATATCTAAATGTTCTACCATGCCGTGTAAAATAGGTCTTTCAGGTTCTAAATCAAACCTCTCAATATCAATGGTGCCTCTATCACTTCCTTCCATTAAAACGGGAATTCCTAACGCCTTTGCTTTATAACGGGAATTAATTTTAATATCGAAACTATCACATTCGTCAATCAATAAATCTAGTTTGCCATTCTCGGTTAAAAAGCGATCAAGATTCTCTTCAGTTATGCCATCATCAAAGCAGACTACATTTAGATAAGGATCTATTTCTGCAATTTCTCTAGCAACGATTACTGTTTTCTGTATTTTAAGGTTGTAAACACCTGTTCTAATTCTATTAATGTTACTTAAGTCTAATTCATCAAAATCAGCAATGCGTAATTCTCCAAATCCTCGTTCCATGGCGAGCGTTAAAGAAACGGATTGGCCGACAGATAAACCCATTACCCCAATTTTTTTTTGAGATAAAATCGCTTGTTCTTGAGCCGTAATTTTATGCTTATTTCTATTGGTACGAACGATAGCAAATTCTTGCTCATCTAACAAATGGACCAATTTTTCTGCCCAAGGATAATACACCCATACGCCATATTCTTCAGCTGATTTTTCTCCGAAATGATTTTTTACAGCTTTTTCTAATTCACTAGGGGGTAAAAAAACAATTGTTGGGTTTAAACATTTAATTAATTCTTCTACTTGAGAATAAATATGATCGTAAACACGTAAATTACTTTTGGCAGAAATGAGTTGTTCAAACGAATGCCTTTGAGCTACATCTAAAAGGTTGAAAAATACAGGTTTATAGACTGTTTTTTGTTTGGATGTTTCTGAAATAAGTTGCGATAGAGTAGGTTTTAAGCCAGTTTCATTGTGCATTTTTGTATTTAGATGGGGAGATAAAATAAATAAAAATACTTTTAATTGTTAAAACAACTAAATTAGTCTTTTAAGAGTTATAATAAAAAAGTATTTTTATCTTTTTATTGGCAACAACAGATGAATACAAACATTTTATATGTAGATGACGAGCCCCATAACCTAAGTGCTTTTGCAGCAACTTATCGTAGGTTATATAAAGTTTTTACGGCCGAATCTGCAGAGGAGGGGAGGAAAATTCTTGACAGAGAAGACATCCATATCATCATTACAGATCAACGGATGCCGAAGACAACTGGCGTAGAATTTTTAGCTTCTATTCTAGAAAAACATCCAGAGCCAATAAGGATGATTTTAACTGGATATACAGATATTGATGCAGTTATTGATGCGATAAATAAAGGACAAGTTTATAGGTATATCCAAAAGCCTTGGATGGAAGAAGATTTGAGGATCAATATAGAAAAAGCTAAAGAAATTTATACCCTTAGAAAAGAAAATAAAGAACTTACTGAGAAGCTTTTAATTGCCAATAGCCAGTTGGAATTTATAGCTAGGCAGAATCTTTTATCATAGTATATTGTTCATTTATTTAGTTTTTAGCTAGGCAATTAGGTAATTCGTCAATTCTTCCCTAACAAAAGCGCTACTTTAATATAATAATATTTATTATTGTAAAACGTAGGCTAATCTTTTTATCCGACGCTCTTTAAATGAAGAAGCTTTTACCATCTATAATTATATTACTATTTGCTGGTTTTTTTCAATTGGCAAAGGCTCAGAATA
>SEDG01000054.1 GCA_004295885.1 Pedobacter sp.
TTCGGCGGTTATGCCAAAACAACACCAGAGCTACTACAGTTTATTAAAACATTTTCTGCAGCAACTGGAATGTTAATAGATCCTGTTTATACCGCCAAAATGTTTTATGCCATTAATGATTTGAGTAGCAAAGGCTATTTTATAAAAGACGCAAAAATTCTAGCTATCCATACTGGTGGATTGCTGGGTATTTTAGGGATGAAAGATAAATTGGACGAGACTTTTAAATAAGTTAGGATGGTTTAACATTTATTGCTCTCATTTTATGGTTTTCTGTAGTCACCTCAAAAGCAACTTCATCTAAAATCTCTACCTCGTGTGGGCAATCTGCCTTTGTAAAACCATATTCTATATTAGTACTGTTATCTTTTATATTGCCAATTCCCTTTGCCGAATTAAAACTAATCACTACTCCATATCTCATAACCCTGTTTGTTTAAATGTTTAGTAAGGTAGTCATTATTAATTTGGTAAATCCGTTAATTTCTAACCATCAAAAAGCAGGATTTTAGATAAATTCAAGATTTAAGTTTTCCACATTTCTTAAGTTCTCATCAACATTTAGGCAAAAACTAACTTTAGTTCGTTTAAACCTAGTTTTTAGACTCTGAGTTCAAATAGTGCTTAAATTTGATAATTTGGCGCATTTTACTACTTTTGAACAGACCAAAATGTATTACCTATGTATAAATTAAGTGTAGCGCCCGACCAAGTGAACCAAACTTTACAACAACATATTTTAGCGGATGGTTTCGACCTCACGTATGATATGGAGAAAAGTAATGGAGCATATATTTATGATTCGAAATATAACCGCAGCTTATTAGATTTCTTTACCTGTTTTGCATCCGTGCCACTGGGATACAATCATCCAAAAATGATTAACGATGAAGGATTTAAACATAATCTGTTGTTGGCGGCAATGGCCAACCCTTCAAATTCTGATGTTTATACTCAACAATATGCAGAGTTTGTAAAAACATTTGGCAAAATTGGTATTCCATCCTACCTACCCCATGCCTTTTTCATAGCTGGTGGAGCTTTAGCTGTAGAAAATGCTATCAAAGTAGCAATGGATTGGAAGGTGCAAAAGAACTTTGCAAAAGGGCACAAAGAAGAGAAAGGATTTAAGGTACTTCACTTTGAAAGAGCTTTTCACGGTCGTACGGGATACACTTTAAGCTTAACAAACACCCTACCAGACAAAACAAAATGGTATGCTAAATTCGACTGGCCAAGAGTTTCTATCCCTCAAGTGAAATTCCCATTAAATGGCAACAATTTGGTAATGGCTGAAGAGACTGAAAATTTTTCTATAGCTCAAGTGTTCCTTCACGTATCAACTCTACTTGGGGTGGTAACTTAGTGGATATGGTTCGTTCTACTCAAATTCTGAATATTATAGAGGAAGATAAATTGTGCGAAAATGCAGCAGAAGTTGGCGATTATTTACAGAACCATTTGCATCAGTTAGCTCAAAAATATGACAAAATGAGCAACATTCGTGGTCGCGGTTTACTTTGCGCTTTCGATTTCCCTACCAAAGATATGCGCAATGCTTTTGTGCAAAAAGGAATGGAACACAATGTAATGTTCTTGGGATGTGGTAATCAAACCATCCGTTTCCGCCCTGCGCTTTGCATAGAGAAAAAACATATCGATTTGGGAATGGAAGTAATGGAAAAGATTTTGCCAACACTTTAATTTTTACCACAGATAAAAAGGATGAACACAGATAAGAAATTTAAACTCCTTGGCTGGTATCCTCACTAGCCAAGTAAAAGCCCCCATACTAATTAAATGCGTTTTAAAAAGCAAAATATATTCCTCATCATCATCGTGTTAGGTATTATTGGCTGGGTTTTTAGTGATATGTTTGGCCAACCTAGCACTGAAGATTTGAAAGGCGGTTTCAAAGAAGTGGCTACTTATCGAAATGATAATAACACTGGACCAATCCAAAGAGTTTATGCTGTAACGGTTAAGGATACAAGCAATGCTCAGCTCGTTGATTATGGAAATTTGATGCCGCACAGTAAATATGGAAACACAAAAGTCTATTATTTTATTGCAGGGGTAAGTGTGCCAACTAATTTACTGCCAGGCGATGTAAACTTTGATAAAAAATATAACTCATCGTGCTTTGCCGTTTATGAAAAAGGTGCAATGGGTAATTTTGGATTGGTCAAAAATCCGTTTCGAGAACATTAATTTTAGCCGCAAACTCGTAGATTATTAAACTATTTGTTATTCTAAAGCAAATTGAATAGGTTATCTACCCCTAATAATTTTCTTGAGGTAAAACCTTCGCCATATTTAGCGCCAATATTCTTCCCGAATTCTTGAGCCCTAGCAATCACCGAATCAAAAAACTCAGGAGTAGAAATATAGGTTTGAGGCTCACTTGTATCACTACTAGCAAACTGAGTTTTAAAAGCTTTTATCGATTCTATTTTTTTATCCATAAAATCCGTAACATCAATTATAACATCTGGTTTGATGTATCTATCTTGAATATATTGCAATACCAATCTTGGTCTCCACGCTTCTTGGTTTTCGCCATCAACCTCCGTTTCTATTCTTCTTAATCCTGATAAAAATATCGCATCATTTGACAAATCTCCTGCCCTACCATGATCAGGGTGACGATCATGTAAAGCATTCGTTAAAATAATATCTGGTTGGTACTTACGAACCATTTTAACAATTTCTAATTGGTGTTCTTCATCATTTTTGAAAAACCCATCTCTAAACCTTAGGTTCTCACGAGCATGTAAGCCTAAGATTTTGGCAGAGTGTGCTGCTTCTAAATCACGTGTTTCTGCAGTACCACGAGTACCTAATTCGCCTCTTGTAAAATCTACAATCCCTACTTTTTTACCTAAAGCGATATGTTTTAAAATTGTTCCAGAACAGCCTAATTCTGCATCGTCAGGATGCACGGCCAATACAAGTATATCTAATTTCATTATCTTATTTTTCATCCAGCAGGCGCTGAATTTTCTTTTTTATTTTGGAAGAACTTGGTTTTGTAAATGGATAGAAATAGTCTACCACTTCTCCATTTTTATCGACTATATATTTATGAAAATTCCATCTTGGCGATGAACTTACGTGACCGTTCAATTTTTTATCACTCAGAAATTTAAATAATGGATGAGCTAATTCTCCCCTTACCATCGTTTTTTCGAACATTGGGAATTGAACTCCAAAATTTACTTCGCAAAACTCATTAATTGCAGCACCATCTAAAGGCTCTTGCCCACCAAAATCATTTGATGGAAAACCTAAGATTTCAAATCCCTTTTCTGCATATTCATCTCTTAATTCTTGAAGCTCTTTAAGCTGGGGTGTAAAACCGCATCCAGATGCTGTATTTACAATCAATAAGACTTTCCCATCAAAATCAGACAAGTTCTTTTCCTTTCCATTTAACAACTTAGCTTTAAATGGATATATGGTTTGGTTAGAATTCATATTATTATTGGTAGTAACCAGAATTGACAATGATAGATTCAATGTCTTTGTCTTCTGTGGCACTATAGGTGGTTTTTAAGTTATGACCTACAACCCTCGCCACCAATTGGTAGGAGAACGCAGCGAAGCCCCCTTTTGTTTGCTTAACAATGTCATAAGTTGTTCTGCCAACTTCTCTATCAATTAATTTGGTTAATATCTGACCTTGGGTGATGGTCAGTTCTTTGATTTCGGTATTGAACATTTTCTTGATCTCATTATCACATTCCTTTACCAATTTCTTTTGTGTTTTCTTATCGTCGATCGAAGCTAAATCACGCTCTAACTTTTCATACCTTCTTTTGGCGTATAATGCATAAGGCATTACTTTTAATACATTGTATCTTAATCTGTTAAATGCGGCTTGGTCTGCTGCCGAACGCCAAACACGTTGGCCCATAATTTTAACTTCTTGCAAAGCAATCCAAGGAATCATGTAACCGCCATCGTTGGTAGCTGCAACCCGAATGGTGTCATTTTTACCAAGCACAGGCCAAACAACCTTCTCCGTTGTTTCCTGAGCTTTTGCGCCCACAGAAACAAGAATGACAAATAACAGAATAAAGAGACGAGAATATTTCATAAATTTATGCCTGTACAAAGTTATAGCTATTTTTATATATTCGTTTTAACTATAAATCGAATATAATCTTTTATAGTTAAAAATACTAAAAATTTACCTAGAAAACACAAATGAAGAACACTTTAGTAATTGATATAGAGGCAGAAAAGCAAGAAATCTTAAAAAGGTATCGAGCACTTTTGCGTGCGTCTAAATCTACATTACAAAAAGGAGATAAAAAGGAAATCAGAAAAGCATTTGAAATGGCTTTAGAGAGCCATCAAGATATGCGCAGAAAATCTGGCGAACCTTACATTTATCATCCTATTGCCGTTGCACAAATTGCCGCTGAAGAAATTGGTTTAGGAACTACATCCATTGTATGTGCCTTATTACATGACGTGGTTGAAGATACAGACATTACCCTTGAAGATATTGAGCGAGAGTTTGGTAAAAAGACCGCTAAAATTATTGATGGATTAACAAAAATATCTGGTGTTTTCGACTATAACAGTTCTTTACAAGCAGAAAATTTCAGGAAAATGCTGCTTACACTGGCAGATGACGTTCGTGTAATCTTGATTAAATTGGCGGATCGCTTGCATAATATGCGTACCATGGATTTTATGCCTAGGCATAAACAACTAAAAATAGCATCCGAAACCATTTATTTATATGCTCCTTTGGCTCACAGATTAGGTTTATACGCCATAAAATCTGAGCTGGAAGATTTATCGATGAAGTATTTGGAGCCAGATACCTACAAATTCATCGCGACACAATTAAACGAAAAAAAAGCAGAGCGAAATTCCTTTATTAAGGCATTTGTTGAGCCAGTAAATGAAATTTTAGCAGAGCAAGGTTTGGTGGCAAATATATTCGGTCGACCAAAATCCATCCATTCTATTTGGAATAAAATGAAAAAGAAGAACATTCCTTTTGATGAGGTTTATGATCTTTTTGCCATTAGAATTATTTTAGATAGCGCACCCGAACACGAAAAAGCAGATTGTTGGAAAGCTTATTCCATAGTTACAGATTTATATCGCCCAAACCCTGATCGTTTGCGAGATTGGGTTTCATCACCGAAAGGAAATGGCTATGAATCATTGCACACAACTGTGATGGGGCCAAAAGGACAATGGGTTGAAGTGCAAATTCGTACACAAAGGATGAATGAAATTGCTGAAAAAGGTTTTGCTGCCCATTGGAAATACAAAGAATCAAGTAATGATAATGGTTTAGATCAGTGGATCCAGAAGGTGAGGGAAATGCTCAGTAATCCTGAAGCGAATGCTTTAGACTTTTTGGATGATTTTAAAATGAATCTTTTCTCGGATGAGATTTTCATTTTCACTCCAAAAGGTGCATTATTGCAATTGCCTTTAGGCGCAACTGCGTTAGATTTTGCGTTCGAAATTCATACTGATGTTGGTGCAAAATGTATTGGCGCCAAGGTAAATCATAAGCTAGTTCCGCTTTCTCATAAACTTCAAAATGGTGATCAGGTAGAGATTATCACCTCTGGGAAACAAGTTCCAAAAGAAGATTGGCTAAACATTGTTGTAACCGCTAAGGCGAAGTCTAAAATAAAATCATCCTTAAAAGAGGAAAAAAGAAAAGTAGCAGAAAACGGAAAGGAAACGTTAGAAAGGAAGCTTAAATCTTTAAAAATCACCTACAACACCGATAATTTAAACAAGCTTACTTATTATTTCAAGCTTCAATCCAACCAAGATCTCTTTATCGCGGTAGCAAATGGAAAAATTGAATTAAAGGATTTAAAGGAATATCTATCGAGCGAAAAGGAAATAGAAAATCGTGGGAATGATTTTAAACCAGATAATAAAAACGTTGAAGCCTTACTAAACAAAGTAAAAGGTCCTGGTTCTGATACCTTATTAATTGGCGAGGATTTACAAAAGATAGATTACACTTTGGCAGCTTGCTGTAATCCGATACCTGGCGATGATGTTTTTGGATTCGTAACTGTTAGTGAAGGGATAAAAATTCATCGAACAAATTGCCCTAATGCCGCACAGCTGATGGCAAACTATGGCTATAGAATTGTAAAAGCGAAATGGAATGGCCAGCAAGAACTTACTTTCTTAACAGGGCTGCATATTATTGGTATTGATGATGTTGGTTTGATTAACAACATTACGAAAGTAATTTCGAACGATTTTAAGGTAAATATGCGCTCTATTACTGTTGATACTAATGATGGGATTTTTGATGGTTCGATTATGATTTTCGTAAACGATAAGGAGCATTTAGATAACCTCATTAAGAATTTACTAGAAGTTAAGGGCGTAACTGGCGTAACAAGATTTGATGCAAAGTAACAAGTTAGCAGTTCGCAATTTTCAGTTTTTGGTTTACACAACAACCATTTAACAATAAAGCAATTGAACAACAAGAAGTAATCCACAATCTTTACATTGTGTTAATTATTAATCTGTGATATCACTTTAATCTGTGTAATCATTTATCTACCTTTGGAGAGGAGTTTAAAACTATGTCTGAACAGAATACTAGTGAGTTGGTTAGAAAAATATTTGAAGCCTATCTCGAAAATAAAAACTTAAGAAAAACCCCTGAGCGTTTTGCCATTTTAGAGGAGATTTATTCTAGAAATGACCATTTTGATGTGGAGACTCTTTATATCCACATGAAAAATCAAAAATATCGCGTTAGCAGGGCTACTGTATACAACACCCTAGAATTACTGGTTTCATGCGATTTGGTTACTAAACATCAGTTTGGTAAAAACATGGCGCAATTCGAAAAATCTTACGGTTACCACCAACATGACCATGTTATTTGCATTGATTGTGGTAAAGTGGTAGAGTTTTGCGACCCACGCATTCATCAAATTCAGAGTATGGTTGGCGATTTATTAAAATTTGATATTAAACACCACTCCTTAAACATGTATGGCGTTTGTTTTGATTGTAGCGCAGCAGCTACGATTAAATCTGTCGCTTCACAAAAACAAAATGCAAACTAATCATCTAATATAAATATTCTAATTTAAAATAATGACGCAAGTAGACGTACTACTAGGCCTACAATGGGGCGACGAAGGTAAAGGTAAAATTGTTGACGTATTAAGTCCACAATATGATATGATAGCACGTTTCCAAGGTGGTCCAAATGCTGGTCACACTTTAGAGTTTGACGGCAAAAAATTTGTACTTAACACTATCCCTTCTGGAATTTTCAATGAGAACATCATGAACCTAATTGGTAATGGTGTAGTAATTGATCCAATTATTTTAAAAAGAGAACTAGATAACCTAAAAAAGGCTGGACATGACCCAGTAGCAACTGGTAAATTAGTAATTGCCCGTAAAGCACACCTAATTTTGCCTACTCACCAACTATTAGATGCTGCAAATGAGCAAAAAATGGGTGCTGGTAAAATCGGTTCTACATTAAAAGGTATCGGCCCGACTTATATGGATAAAACTGGCCGTAATGGTTTACGTGTTGGTGATACTACCTTGCCAGACTTTAAGGCTCGTTACAATAAACTAGTAGAAAAGCATAAAGAAATTCTTTCTCACTATGAATTTGAATATGATTTAACTGAAAAAGAAGCTGCATTTTTTGAAGCTATAGAATTTATCAAAAACATCCCACACGTAGATAGCGAACACTTTGTAAATGGCTATTTAAAAGCTGGAAAAAAAGTTCTAGCAGAAGGTGCTCAAGGAACGTTATTAGATGTTGATTTTGGTTCTTATCCATTTGTAACTTCATCAAACACTACAACTGCAGGTGCTTGTACAGGTCTAGGTATCGCCCCAAATAAAGTGGGTGATGTTTTTGGGATTTTCAAGGCTTATTGTACTCGTGTTGGTGGTGGTCCATTCCCTACCGAACTTGATAACGAAGTTGGAGAAAACCTTCGTCAGATTGGCCATGAATTTGGTGCCACTACAGGTAGAGCTCGCAGATGCGGATGGATTGACTTGCCTGCATTAAAATATGCCATCATGTTAAATGGCGTTACAGAATTAATTATGATGAAGGCTGATGTGTTAGATGGTTTTGATACCATTTATGCTTGTACACATTACGAACACAATGGCGAAACGATTGATTACATGCCTTATGATATTATATCGATTCAACCTAAACCAGTTCTAAAAGCAATAGAAGGTTGGAAAACAGATTTAACGGGTATCAGGTCAATTGAAGAAGTTCCTAGTCAACTGGCTGATTATATTTCTTTCTTAGAAAAAGAGCTTGAAGTGCCGATAAAGTATCTTTCTGTCGGACCAGATAGAACCCAGACATTAACTTTAAAATAATATAAACATCCCCTTCATAAAACAAGGGGATTTATTTTATCTAATCTATATTCTTGTAGGATTATATCTTTCATGTTTATTCCTTAAAGTTGTGCTAAATTAATGCGAAACCTCTCTAGTTTAAATACCTACCAACGTTTGTTGCTCTTAATTTTGGCAACAAGTGGTTTGTTTTTTATTCTTTTTTGCAGCCTGTACTTTTATACCTTAAAACAAGAGAAGCAAGTATACATTGCCGCATCTAAAGAGTATGAAAATGAGGTAAATTCAATCTTTACCTTAAATTCTAAAACTCACATTGCGGCGATTGTAGATGTAACCTTTTGGGACGAATTAGTTACTTATCTTAAAACAAAAGATGAAAAATGGTATAAAGAATATGTAGAAAGTCAGTTCCCCACATATGATGCTGATTTTATCGGAATATATTCCTTAAATAACCAGTTAATACGCAAAACTACATCCCAGAGGCTAGCAAATATTGGCCCTATTCCTCAAGAAGTAATAAATAAGCTCTACAACGAAAAACTTGTTAGGTATTACAAAAGAGTACCTGAAGGCATTTTAGAAATTTTTGGAGCTACAATACATCCCTCTAACGACTTACATAAAAACAAATTTAAACCTTCTGGCTACTTTTTCATGGCTCGAATATTAGGTGATAATTTCATTAAAAACCTTGAGAACATCACCAGTTCGAAAATAGAAATTGTACAGAATTTTAAGCCTAATGAGGCAGATAAAAGTGCGATTTACGTTAATATAAATTTAAACGATTTGCAGAATAAACAAGTATCAGACATTGTTTTTGAAAGGCCATTCCATTTAAATTTTATCACATCAAAAAAGATATTAATTACCATAGTTATTGCAACAATAATTAACCTATTAGTTTACCTCTATTATTACCGTCGCTGGATTTATAAGCCCATTAACTTAATTACAAACATTCTAGAAACCAGAAATGAGAAATCGATGGTAAATCTTAGAAACGTAAGGGGAGAATTTATCCATATCAGTAACCTTTTTAAAGAAAACAACAACCAGAGAAAGGAACTTGAAATTGCCAAACAAAAAGCAGAAGAAGGAGATAAATTAAAATCTTCTTTCCTTGCTAACCTATCTCATGAGATAAGAACACCGATGAATGCTATTATGGGTTTTAGCGATTTACTGATAGATCCAAATCTTGATCAAAAAGATAGAGATGAATATCTTAACATTATAAGAAACAGTGGTAAAAACTTGACATCTATTATAGAAGATTTACTTGAAATGTCTAAAATAGATGCCAATCAAATAAAACCAAATTATAAAGCAATTGATTTAGAAAAATGCATAGGAGATCTTTACACTTCCTTAAAAATTACAGTTTTAAACGATAGAAAAATCCAGTTTTGCATTGAAGAGCATTTACTAAAACCAAAATCAAAAATAATTACAGATGAAGTTAAATTAAAGCAAATCCTAACCAACTTAGTTACAAATGCTTTAAAATTCACAGTTACTGGAACCGTAAGCATTGGTTATTACGTAAATGAAAAAACTGAACTTATAGAGTTTTGGGTTAGCGATACTGGTCAAGGAATAGAAAAAGAAAACCTACAAATTATTTTTGACCGATTTAGAAGAATTGAAGACAAATTCTCTGTTCAAGTTAGTGGACTGGGGTTAGGCTTGTCCATTACTAAGGCCTACGTAGAATTGTTAGGAGGTTCTATTAACATAGAATCGACAGTGGGAAAAGGTTCTAAATTTTTATTTACTATCCCTTTAAAGTATGATGAAACGAAATTAGACATGAATTTAACTGCAGATCCTCAAAAAAGCGAAACAGCAACCAATCAAACTATTCTAATAGCAGAAGATAATGATATCAATTTTATGCTCCTACAAAGGATACTCTTGTTAAAAAACTATAAAATCTTACGAGCAGTTAACGGACAAATAGCAGTTGATATCTGTAAAGCGGACCAAACTATCGATTTAATTTTTATGGATATTAAAATGCCGATAATGGATGGTTTTGAAGCATTTAAAATGATTAGAACATTTAATCAAACTATTCCAATAATTGCCAATACCGCCTATTCTTCTACAGATGATAAGGAAAAGATACTTAGCGACGGATTTACAAACTATATTTCAAAACCCATTAACAAAGTTGAAATATTCGAAATGTTGGATGAGCTTTTTGGAAATAATTAGTTAGGATGATAAGTTAAAGCTTAAGAAATAATACCAAATCTCATCTTTATCTTTGTTACCATAAATGAACAAAACGGCAATTAGTTTATTCAAGCAAAAGGCAATGCAATTGGCTTCTACTTTTGAAGTTTGTTGCTGCCTAGACTCTAACAATTACACAGACCCATATTCTCAGTATAGTTATTTAATCGCCTTTGGCATACAAGATGAAATTAAAACCGATGCAGGAGAAGCATTTCGAGTCCTTAAATCATTTTACGAGAACAACAAGGATTGGATGTTTGGTTTCTTCAGTTACGAGCTTAAAAATGAAACAGAACAACTTAACACCAATCATAAAGATCAATTAAACTTCCCAGATTTATATTTCTTCATACCTCAATTTCTAATCGTTTTGCAGGGCGATGAAATTAAAGTACTAAGAGGTGACGAAGGGATTATAGAAACGATAAATAAAGTTTCATTAACACATTATTTACCATCTGCTGAAGTAAAAATCGAAAGTCGATTCGATAAAAAGGCTTACATCAATACGGTTGAAAAACTACAGGCACATATTAAACGCGGTGATATTTATGAAATTAATTTTTGCCAAGAGTTTTTCGCAAACAATGCAAAAATTAACCCGCTAGCTGTTTATCAGCAACTAAACGAGCTATCTCCAACTCCTTTTGCTGGCTTTTTTAAAATATACGACCAATACATTTTATCTGCTACGCCAGAAAGATTTCTTTGCAAAAGAGGAAATCAACTGATATCTCAACCGATAAAAGGTACTGCAAAAAGGAGCACAGATTTAATTGAGGATGAAAACATAAAGGTCAACTTAAAATCTAGCATTAAAGAACAAGCAGAAAATGTAATGATTGTTGATTTAGTGCGAAATGATTTAACAAAAAGCGCCGTTAAAGGAACTGTTAAAGTTGATGAACTGTTTGGGATTTATACATTCCCACAAGTTCATCAAATGATATCCACAATTAGTTGCGAGCTCAGCCCAGAAGTTCATTTTATTGATGCCATTAAAAATACATTTCCAATGGGGTCAATGACTGGCGCTCCAAAAATTAAGGCGATGCAATTAATTGATACTTATGAAAAAAGTAAAAGAGGCGTATTTTCTGGTTCATTTGGCTGTATCAGTCCAGATGGAGATTTCGATTTCAATGTAATCATTCGCAGCATACTATATAATTCAGCAAGTCGATACCTTTCTTTTCAAGTTGGTGGAGCAATTACTTATGCCGCTAAAGCTGAAGATGAGTATGAAGAATGTTTGTTAAAGGCTTCTGCAATTCTTAAAGTTTTAGGACAGGTTTAGGGTTTAGGGTTTAGGGTTTAGGGTTTAGGGTTTAGGGTTTAGGGTTTAGG